>CAKZQV010000406.1 GCA_937141895.1 uncultured Verrucomicrobiota bacterium | reverse complement strand
ATTGAATTTATCAAATGGAATCAATCAGATTGGACCAATCAGATCAGATCAGATAGAATCATAAGGGTTTCATCGAGAATAAGATCCTTGATCTCTTCTTCATCCTCTTCCTCACCATCGGTCAGGAACGCACCGGACTGAATATCATCCAGTTCTTTTTCGGCTTCGGCTTCCGCCAGTCGTTCGGTGAGCGAAAGCGAAACGGTTTTGGTTTCGTATCGTTCTTTGAGCCGGTCTCGCCGGGAGAGGAAAATCTGAAATTCGTCGTTTTCCGCGAGGCGTTCCTTGGACTGCGCGGTCAGTGCCGGCAGGTAGTGATTGAAGCCGCTTTGCGGGCGATACATGGCGGGACGGATTTCATCCCAGGGCAGGGCATGATCCAGCGAATCTTCGCCGATATCCATCACGTCGAGATAGGAGGGAATGATGATGTCGGGGGTAACGCCCTTAAGCTGCGTGGAACCGCCGTTAATGCGGTAGAAGCCGGCGGTAGTGAGTTTAAGCGATCCCTTTTTCTCGCCGAGGGGCATGAGCGTCTGGACGGTGCCTTTACCGTGCGTCTGGCTGTCGCCAACGACGATGGCGCGTTTATAATCCTGCAGTGCGGCGGCCAGAATTTCAGAGGCGGATGCACTGAGCCGGTTGACGAGCACAATCATGGGACCGTCATATTCGACCGTGGGATCGGCATCCGGAAGAACCTGAACCCCTTTGCGTTCCTTGACCTGTACCACCGGGCCGGATGAGATAAACTGTCCGGTAATTTCGATGGCTTCCACTAGAGAGCCCCCTCCGTTGTTGCGAAGGTCAAGAATGATGCCCTCGACACCTTCTTCAGCCATTTCGCGGGTCAGGCGGCGCACGTCACTGGAAGCTTTGCGCGCATTCTTGTCATCTCTTCTGGCACTGAAATCGGCATAGAAGTCGGGGAGATTGATTACACCGAGTTTGCGGGTTTTATCCCCATCGATCTCAATTTCTTTGACCTCGCTTTTAGCGGCCTGTTCTTCAAGTTTTACTTCATCCCGAACAAGATCGATTCTTTTTGTGCGTGTGCCTGAGCGGTCCGAGGCCGGAATAACCGTGAGGACCACGGTGGTGTCTTTTTCGCCACGGATCAGACGTACTGCTTTGTAGAGCGGCCAGTGCAAAATACTGACCGGTTCTTTTTTACCCTGGGCCACAGCGATAATTTTATCCCCGGCTTTGAGGCGACCATCCTGATCCGCCGGTCCCCCGGGAATGATGCGCACGATGCGCGCAGCGCCCTCATCAGGACGAAGCATGGCCCCGATCCCTACCAGAGAGAGTTTCATATTAATATCAAAATCCTCGACACTGCTGGGCGACATGTAGTCAGAGTGGGGGTCATAGACCAGCGAGAAGGACGAGAGGTAGCGCTGCAACAGCATTTCTTCGTCGAAGGACTCCATGGTGAGCAAGAACTGTTTGTAGCGCTCGAGAATAAATTCTTCCGGAGTCAGATTGGCCTCTTCAGCGTCCGGATCATATTCAGCTTCCGCTACTGTGTTGGTCGTTTCTGTTTCGGCCGTGCCTACTACGTTGCTGGTGGATGCGGTTTCCACGGTATTGGTTTCGGCATACACCTGCTTGGATACGAGGCGTGCGATATATTCATTTTTCAGCCGTTTTCGCCAAAGATGATCCCACTCGGCTTGATCCTTCGGCCAAGGGGCTTCCTGACGATCCCAGAGAAACTCTTCCTCCGTTTCCAGATCGAAGCCTTTCTCCAGCTGTTGTTCTGCAAATGCCGTGCGGTTTTCAATACGTTCCATCAGCACTTCATAGACCTGCCGAGCAAAATCAATATCCCCTTTGCGGAGGCGTTTGTGCAGGTTGTCGGCTTCTTTGGAAAAGGTATCGATATCCGATTGCAGGAAATAACTGTGGCTGGGGTCGAGTGATTGAATGAAGAGGTTAAAGGCATTGGTCGAGATGTGGGAATCTAAATGGAGCTGGTTCAGGTGGAACACCGGAAGGGAATAGGCCACTGTCGTGCTGATCCGTTTAATATCCAGATCGCTTTTTTCGAGGTGAGCGGCGGACGTTGAATCCGTTTCGCCGCTTGAGCTGCACGCGACCATCAGCAGGAGGACTAAAGCTGAAATGCTCGAGGGAATAAGAGAAAAACACCGTTTATAATTCATTCTGATCCTTACATCTAAAAATATAGTGAACACACTATCGGCTGATAATCGCCAAAACAAGTCGCATTCAGGGCTAGATTACCGAGTTTTAGCCTTCAACCCCCAACGCCGAGCCTGTATTTTCTGCACACAATTCGGGAACAAAAGGAGCCCATGTTTATGACAGCGAAACTTACCGATCGTTCAGAGTGGAAAGCACTCAAGACTCATTATGCTGAAATCAAGGACGCCCACCTGCGCGATTTATTCGCCGACTCTAGGTGCGCGACGGAATTTACACTGAAAGCCGAAGACCTGCTGCTGGACTATTCCAAAAACCGCATCACCGCCGAAACCATGGAAAAGCTGATGGCTCTGGCGGAGTCCGCAGAGTTGCCGAAGTGGATCGAGGCCATGTTTGCCGGCGAGAAGATTAATGCCACCGAAGACCGGGCCGTTCTGCATGTGGCCCTTCGTGCTCCGAAAGATGCAGTCATCGAAGTCGATGGCGAAAACGTGGTGCCGAAAGTTCACGCCGTTCTGGACCAGATGGGCGAGTTTTCAAACCTTGTCCGTTCTGGAACCTGGAAAGGATATACGGGAAAGAGTATCAAAAATGTGGTCAACATCGGCATTGGCGGTTCAGATCTCGGCCCCGTTATGGCCTGCGAAGCCCTCAAACCTTACACGGATCGAAATCTGAATGTGCTCTTCGTTTCCAACGTGGATGGAACGCACATTGCTGAAGCCCTCCAGGGATTGGACGCCGACGAAACGCTGTTTATCGTCGCCTCCAAAACCTTCACCACACAGGAAACCATGACCAATGCGCACACGGCGCGCAGCTGGTGTCTGGAATCGCTGAACGACGAGGCCGCCATTGCGAAACACTTTGTGGCGCTCTCCACCAATGCCGATGCGGTTTCGGAATTCGGGATCGATACGGCCAACATGTTTGCTTTCTGGGATTGGGTGGGGGGACGCTATTCTCTGACCTCCGCCATTGGTCTTCCGCTGATGCTTGCCATCGGCCCGGAGCATTATGCCGAGTTGCTGGCCGGCTATAACAAAATGGACAACCACTTCCGCACGGCACCACTGACGGAAAATATGCCGGTGATTTTGGCCCTGCTCGGGATTTGGTATAACAATTTCTTTGGCGCCGATTCGCAGGCGATTCTGCCGTACGATCAATATATGTCCCGCTTTGCCGCCTACTTCCAGCAGGGCGATATGGAATCGAATGGGAAATACATCACGCGCTCCGGAGAAAAGGTGGAATGGCAGACCGGCCCGATCATCTGGGGCGAACCCGGAACCAACGGCCAGCACGCGTTCTATCAGCTGATCCATCAGGGCACCAAACTGATCCCATGCGATTTTATCGGATTCTGCCAATCCCAGAATCCCATCGGCGACCATCATGTGAAACTGATGGCCAACTTCTTCGCCCAGACCGAAGCGCTGGCTTTCGGAAAAACGGCGGCTGCGCTCGAATCCGAGGGTGTGCCCGCCGAGCTCGTGCCACATAAGACCTTCGAAGGAAACCGCCCGACCAACAGCATTATGGCCGATAAACTGACCCCGTCTGTACTCGGTCAGCTGGTGGCGCTCTACGAACACAAAATTTTTGTGCAGGGCATCATTTGGGATATTTATTCCTTCGACCAGTGGGGCGTGGAACTCGGCAAAATTCTGGCCAAGGCCATCCTTCCGGAACTCGAAGGCGACAGCGCCCTCGCGCACGACGCCTCCACCAATGCGCTGATTGAATATTTCCGCGCCAACAAATAGTTCCGGTTATGGGAATATTTTCAGTGACAGGAAAGCGGGCCTTCGGTCCCGCTTTTTCATTTGGGTAACATGTTGGTGTATATGGAGTAAACCTTGGGCGTAAATGAATATTCCAACCGAATAAGTCATGGTTGGTATTTAAAATGCATGCTATACTATCGTCAATTCCGACGAGTTGAGGGGGCATGAGTTTAAGCGATCTATTCGGTGTGGTTGTGTTTATAGGTATCGTTTTTGCGGTGCTCGGAAAGTGGCATCGGACAATCCAGACCTTGGAAAATTCGGAGTTGCAACGGGAAATCCATGAGGCTGAATCCGAAGGAGCGACGCAGGCACTTACCCAACACCCGCAAATTGATAGCAATCATTGTGTAGGATGTGGCAGTTGCGTGCTGGCATGTCCCGAGCATGGCGTGCTGGCGGTTGTAGAAGGCAGGGCCCGATTGGTTCGCGCATCGCACTGTGTCGGCCACGGCTGTTGCGAAACGGCATGTCCGGTTGGGGCATTGACCGTTGGGCTCGGAGATGTGTCGAAACGGAATGATATTCCGGTCTTGGCCGAAGATGGCGAAACCAGTGTGCCGGGGGTGTACATTGCCGGCGAGCTGGCCGGCATTGGTTTGATCCGTCATGCCATCGCACAGGGCGTTTCCTCTGTAGAGGCCATTGCCCGGAAAGTGAAAGATGCCGAGTCCAAACCGGAAGGATTGGATCTGTTGATTGTCGGTTGCGGCCCCGCCGGAATTGCGGCAGCGTTACGGGCGCATGAGCTGGGACTTCATTTCAAGGTCATTGATCAAAGTGGAATCGGCGGATCGGTCCGTAAATATCCGCGGAATAAAATGACGCTGACGCAACCGGTGAATCTTCCGGTTTTTGGTAAAATGAAGCGCACACAGTATCTGAAAGAAG
>CAKZQV010000405.1 GCA_937141895.1 uncultured Verrucomicrobiota bacterium | reverse complement strand
AGGCGGAACACTAATTGAAAACAACGCCGTAAAAAACCGCGTCATCGGCAATCGCTTCGGTCAATACCTCGGCCTTGAACCGAACGGACTGAGCGGCAACCTGGTGGTACAACCGGGAACGCTCGGCACAGAAGATTTCCAGGGATTGGAATACACGGAAATTATCAAATTTTCCTCCCTGCTAATTGATGCACAGAAACTCACCTGGAGCTCCGAAATCAAACTCGGTAAACACGTCGCGGCCGACGGAACCGTCACCCTTGTTAAAGGCGGCGTCGTTTCCGGCAACCTGAAAGACAATTTTACGAACTGCAAACTGTCATCGAAAATCGGAACCGTAAACGTCCCGAAAAGCAGCTATGCCCCGCCGCTCGGCTATCAAGGTCCCGATGCCATGCTCATCACCAAAGGCGTCAGCATTGCAGGAAAATAAATCTGGAGGGACAGCGTCCCCGCTGTCCGCGGACGATGAGGACATCGTCCCTCCACGAAAGGAACTAAATGAATACAGAAAACTATCCCCTATCCGACGAACTCCGCGCGTTTTTTCCAATCCTTGGAAAACTGGTCCAAACGATGGAATCCGGCGTTGAAGATAAAATCTATGCCTTTGCCTGTCTGGAAGATCTGGATCAATTCCAAAGTCACGTCAGCCAGACCGAAGCGAGCGGCTTGACCGTTGACCGCGGGATCGTGCTGCGCATCCTGGCCGGACATCGCAATTTTGAGTATGCCTCCAATAATTTTGATGTAGCATTCCTGACCGCGGCGGCCACAAAACTTCGCGCCGAAGCGCTGGAGTATTTCCAATCGCTGGGAAATCCCACCGTCTACACCCCGCCGACCTGGGCTGATGAGCCGATGGAATCCTTCGCCGAACCGATCCGCGAACAGATTCTGGTGGATGGCCAACTTCCAGAGGCTGGAACTATCATCCATTTCGGCACGGCCTACGACCCGACGATTTCAGAATCCATGGATAATGCGGAAACCGCCGCGCGCTCCAAATCGATCAAGGAAGCCATTATGGAAAAGGCCGGCGATAAACTCGCCTCAGCCGGATGCATGATCCGCCGCAAAGCCAAGAGCCGTCTGTTTGTCGACCGCACGCGCATGATGTCGCAGACGCTCTTTTCCAGCCTGTACTATATTTATGCCATTACCCCCTCGGGGAAAACGGTGCGCGACATTGTCGGCGGCATGACCGGCGCAGAAGCCGGTGCGTCGATTGATGACGCCCTCATTACCCAGCTGGTTGAAACGGCGGATAAAGTGGAACACGCGGAACGCATAAAACCCGGCCGTTACCGCATCATTACCGGCCCGGACGTGACCGGCGTGATTGCTCACGAAGCATTCGGGCATACGCAGGAAGGCGACACCTGCCGGCTTGGTCGCAGCTGTGCGCCGGGCCTGAAAAAGAAAGGCGTGCTCGTCGGCAATGAACAGGCCTCGATTATCAACAATGCCGGCGTCTTTGCCATGGGCACGCAGCCCTATGGCGTGAACGGCACACACTTTTTCGATGATGAAGGGTTCATCGCCCGCCCACAGACCATTCTGGATAAAGGTGAACTTTCATCGCCGATGAATGACCTGATCTCTTCGATCGTCGGCGATATCAACGGCCCGTCACCGCGTCAGTCGAACGGCAAACGCGAAAGCTGGAAACGGCCGCTCATGCCGCGTCAGACCAATACCTATTTCACCCCCGGGGATAAAACCCTCGATGAACTGGCCGAACTGTGCGGCAACGGTTTTATTGCCGAGCACGCGCATGGCGGAATGGAAGATCCGAAAGGTATGGGGCTTACGGCCGGAACGGAATATCTGGAAGAGGTCAAAGACGGCAAGCGCACCGGAAAACTGTTTCTGGGTCCGCAGGGTGGTCACATCGAATTATCGGATCCCGTGCCGCGCCTGTTGGAATCCATTCTGGCCAAAAGCACCATCAATGCCGATGGTTCGCCCGACCAGGGTGAACCGGTGAATAAATGGGGCGGTTGCGGGAAATACCACAAGGAAGGCGTGGAAGCCGGTTGCGGCGGGCCCTGGATTCTATGGTCCGGTATTACCTGCGGATGATGGTTTGACCGGATAAACCGCAGATGCTGTCTCCCGGTTATCCGGTCCTGTTTTTACCGCTGCGAACGATGCACATTCTGGTCGCGGCGAGGCGGGCGCTCTTCACGCGGACGGGCAATATTTACCCGGAGCGGACGACCCTGAAAATCCTGCCCGTTAAACCGTTCAACGGCTTTGTTCGCTTCTTCCACCGTGGCCATTTCAACAAAGGCAAAACCGCGGGAACGGCTGGTAAATTTGTCCAGCATCAGATGGCAGGACTCGATCTCTCCGGCCTGCTTGAACAGCTCTTCCAGTTCTTCTTCGGTGGAGTTATAGCTGAGATTTCCAACATAAAGTCTTTTTTCCATGGTTCATTCTCCTTCAGCGGTCTGGTGCCCGGTGTTCCGACTCATTCGGCTTAAAGAGACTCCTCAGTCTCCAAACGCCCCGATCACCATAACCTCTGCGGTTACGAAAACTCTAACGCCCGAGAAAAAGAAATCAATATTTATCAAGAGGCAAACTACAACAGAAACGACGGGCCATCATAAAAAAAACACGGATGAACCCTCGGGGTCATCCGTGCCGTTCCGCAGCATTTCAGACTCGAAAAACTAGTCCGCTTTCTGGCGGCCGAAGCGTTTGCGCTCATTTTCGGTGAGCATCTTTTTTCGCATGCGGATATTGTTCGGCGTAATTTCAACCAGTTCGTCCGAAGCAATATATTCCAGCGCTTCTTCCAGACTTTTCACCTGCGCCGGTGCAATTTTCATGGCGCGGTCGGTGCCGGATGCACGAACGTTCGTCAACTGCTTGGCCTTCTGGATGTTAACGACCAGATCTTTGTCGAGACAATGCTCAGCCACGATCATGCCTTCATAACACTCTTCGCCGGGATTAACAAAAAAGATGCCGCGTTGCTGCAGGCCATCGATAGCGAAGGCAACTGCGGCCCCTTTCGACTGAGAAATCAGCACGCCGTTGTTGCGCTGCTGTATGTCCCCTTTGTACGGGGCATAATGCAGGAAACGGTGCGTCACGATGGCTTCACCGGCCGAAGCCGTAAGCATTTTCGAACGCAGACCAATCAAACCGCGGGTCGGGATTTCGAAACGGATGGTTTTACGCAGCCCGTGCTGCTCCATGTCCACCATTTCACCCTTGCGGGTTCCCGCCACTTCGATCACCTTGCCGGCATATTCATCCGGAACGTCGATGTGCAGGATTTCGATCGGCTCTTCTCTTTTGCCATGCTTCTCTTTAAAGATCACCTGCGGCTGGGCCACCGACATTTCAAATCCTTCGCGCCGCATGGTTTCAATCAGAATCGAGAGATGCAATACGCCACGGCCACTTACACGGAAAGAGTCGCCGCTGGTTTCTTCGACCCGTAGCGCAACGTCACGTTCCGTCTCTTTCAGAAGTCGGTCGCGCAGATGGCGGCTGGTCACGAACTGGCCATCCTGGCCATAAAATGGAGAGTCGTTCACGCTGAAGGTCATGGAGAGCGTCGGCTCATCAATGTGGATGGGCGGCAGCATTTCGGGCGTTTCTAAATCGGTAATACAGTCGCCAATATCGATATCGGGAATACCGACAATCGCGCAGAGATCGCCGCACGGGACTTCTTGCACTTCGTTACGACCCAGCCCTTCAAACGTAAAGAGCTGCTTGATACGGGTCTGTTCCTGATCCCCTGTACGGCGCATATGCATCAGCGGCTGTTTGGTATTCAGCGTGCCGCGATATACGCGCCCCACACCGATACGGCCGACATAGTCATTATAGTCAATTGAAGTGACCTGCATCTGAACCGGACCTTCATTTACTTTCGGTGCCGGAATATGCTCAAGAATCGCATCCATCAGCGGAAGCATCGAATCGCGCGGGCCGTCTAATGTGGTGTCCGCCCATCCACTCCGGCCACTGCCGTACAGCATAGGGAAGTCAAGCTGTTCATCGTTGGCATCCAATTCCACAAACAGGTCAAATACAAGATCATGGATCACATCCGGTCTGGCGTCCGGCTTATCTACTTTATTAATAATCACTACCGGCTTGAGATCCAGCTCCAGCGCCTTATCCAAAACAAATCGCGTCTGAGGCATCGGGCCTTCTGCGGCGTCCACGAGCAGCAGCACGCCGTCGGCCAGGTTCAAAACACGCTCCACCTGGCCCCCGAAATCACTATGGCCAGGGGTGTCGATCACGTTGACTTTTACGCCCTTATAATTGACGCTGATATTCTTGGAGAGAATCGTAATTCCGCGCTCGCGCTCCAGATCGTTGCTGTCGAGCAGGCAGACATCCATATCCTCGTTATCGCGAAAAAGATCCGCCTGTTTAATAATCTCGTCGACGAGCGTGGTTTTGCCGTGGTCGACGTGCGCAATGATCGCAATATTTCTAATTTCCTGAGCCATGGGTGCTTCTCCAAATACAAAATGAGGCGCGAAGATATAGCTTTCCTGCCGAAAAGCAACGCAACAAAAATAATAAATATGTTGTATCTTCGCCTCACCGACAGCTGGAGAGCACCCCTGAACCGGAGATTCAGATCTAACGTTGTTCCGTCCCGCTATTCAACCGGAGAATCCTGACGTTTGATAATTTCCGAGAAGTCGTAATTGATGAACCAGAACGGGGTTTCGGCGTGGTTCAGCAGATACCCTTTCGCTCCGGCCGCAATATTGCCTTTGGACCAGCCCTTTTCGAAATGGCGCGTG
Organism: uncultured Verrucomicrobiota bacterium; assembly: GCA_937141895.1. Taxonomy (GTDB): domain Bacteria; phylum Verrucomicrobiota; class Kiritimatiellia; order Kiritimatiellales; family Pontiellaceae; genus Pontiella. The sequence continues at coordinate 794 of CAKZQV010000405.1, read as the reverse complement.
GTCTCCTTCTCGGCGACCGTTTTACCGTCGACCTTCAAGATCGCGGCAGCATCAAGATCAAAGTCGTCGATCTCATACCGTTTCACATAGCTGGGATGCAAATACACATAGACCATGTGGTCACCAGGCTCAATATTGATGTAATTAACCGTTTCCTTCAGGGCCAGGCAGTTCTTCTCTCCGCAGTCCAATAAGGCGATCTGCGTCACATCAAGCTCGTCGATCCATCCACCCTTCGTCGTGAAATAAACGCCCAGGCGAATCCATTTCTGGGCGGCACCCTGCTCGTGGTCTTGCTCCGTCGTCACCTCGTAGAACGGAGTGTAGACCGTGTCCTCAATCTTGATCTCGTTAATCTTTACTTTCACTTCAGCAGCTGCCACTGACGTCAAACCCGCCAGAACCAGCGCACTCAATCCTACTTTAATTCCTATTCGTTTCTTCATGGCATCTATCCCTTTCTGGTTATTTTTTAATGTAGACCACTATAGTTCTATTACGTTCAAACCCGTAAAAACCTTACAAGGTTGTTGGGTAAAAATGCAAGGAATGCGGGAAATGACTGTATTTCGTTCCCGGGTTTCGGCAACATCCTGAACCATGATTACGTTTCTTGAAGGTACGCTAGACACTAAACAGCTCGGCCGCGTGGTAATGAATATTTCCGGCGTTGGCTACGAAGTTTTAATTCCCCTCAGCAGCTACGACGGCCTCCCGCTCGAAGGCCAACACTGCAGGGTTTTGACCCATCACCATATTACCGATGCCGATCAAAAACTCTTCGGTTTCTGCAC
>CAKZQV010000404.1 GCA_937141895.1 uncultured Verrucomicrobiota bacterium | reverse complement strand
AAACCACACGGTTCGCGCGGGGCAGCAGGTCTTCATGACTAAGCATAGCAGATGTTTTTACGGCATAACACAGCTCCCCTTCTGTAAACGGGCCGAACCATGAGTTAGACAGAATGTCCGTGGGTACTTCGAAGACCTGCTGGTATTTCACCCCATAGGAAACCGACACCCACACCGGCAGGCTGACAAAAAAATGCACGGACTGTTTCGGCATCAGGCACATGGGCATTTCGGGCCGCACAATGAAGGGCCGGTCGGGTAGCCGCGGCCGAAGCTGAATCTGCTCCACCTTTTCCTCCAACACCCAGCGCGTCCATTCATGCTCCGGGTCCAACGGTCCGTCTGAGAAAGACACTGTGCACCGTTCGTCGACTCCGGCCTCGGTCTCATGGGTAATCCGCCAATCTTTCTGACTGCGGTGAATCCTAAGACGCAGAGAACCGAGACAAAAATCCAGCGTCTGCCCCGGCCGAAGAGTCTGCGGGCGCCATAAATCCTTATAATTAAACATCATACATATCCTTACTGCGGTTTGCCGGACAAACAAGGCTGCCCGGTTGACTCTAAAACGGTGCGCCACAGGCTTCCGGTCGGATCAATTTTACGCCGGCCTTTGGTTACGAGCTCCAACGGCACATGGACATAATGTCCGCTCCACCGGCTGACCATCATCCCGGTTCGCCCGACCATCGCCGCATGAACGGCAGCATGCGCTAAGCGTGTGCAGTAAATTCGATCCGTGGCACAGGCCGGCGCCGAACGAACCGAATAGCCGGGATCAAGATATTTTAGCTTAACCGGTTTTTCCAGGGTCTGGAAATGACTGTGGATACGATCGCACAGGAGCTCGCCGATATCCTGATGCAGAATATTGCCGCTGGCATCCTTAAGCGGCTGACCCGCCTTTTCAAAATGTTTCTGCCCCGCGCCCTCGGCCACTACAATCACCACATGGTCTTTCCGGTCGAGGCGTTCCTCTAAAAAGGTCAACAGGCCATTCGACCCGTCAAAATCGAAGGCCACTTCAGGCACCAACACCACATTGGCCTCCAGCGAGGCCATCGCCGCACCCGCCGCAATAAAACCGCTGTCACGCCCCATCACCTTCACAATACCCACTCCGCGCTCCGTTGACCTCGCCTCGACGTGCGCATCTGAAATCACGCGCGCGGCAATTTGCACCGCCGTGTCATAGCCAAACGACTGGTCCACCCACATGATGTCATTATCGATGGTCTTCGGAATGCCGATCACACTGACCGGCTCCCTGCGGCGGGTCAGCTCGGCATTCAGGGCCAGTGCCCCGCGCTGCGTTCCGTCGCCACCAATCACAAAAAGATGCGTAATGCCCTGCTCCAGAATCCAGTCGACCATCACGTCGGCCTCCTGTGCACCCCGACTCGTTCCGAGCATGGTTCCTCCGTCACGATGAATCTCATCCACGGTATCGGGCGTCAGTTCCTCCGGCGTCAGCCCGGCCGGCGTCAATCCGGCATAGCCATATCGAATCCCCAGCGTTCGAGGCACCCCGTAATGATGCTGTAAACTCATGACCAAACCCCGAATCACGTCATTCAATCCGGGGCAAAGTCCGCCACAGGTCAGAATCGCGGCGGTCATTTTTTCAGGTGCACCGGTAATCTGGGCCCGCGGGCCCGCCCGCTCGAAGGAAGCATCGGTGTCCGACTGCTCAGCCGAAATGCATGGAAAAATACGAATGCGGTCCACATCCGTCCGATATCGAATTTCTGCGGTTGAATCGCGCCCGGCATAGCGGAGTGGAGACGGAAATTCCGCCTTTAAAACTGACTTCACATGGGTATTCATTAGGTGTGCTCCGGATTCGAACGATCTACAGGCTTTGGTGCAGCCTGCGTATAATACCGCACGGTCGGGTACGCCAGATCAATGTTTGGATTTTCCGCAAAGGCATCCAGCACCTCTTCCCAGATTTTCTGCTCGGTGCCACGGCGCTGACGAGGATTCACAAGATAGCGGATGGTCAGATTAACCCCGGAATCCTTCACATCGGTATAAACTGTCGGGGTCAGTTTTCCGGCCACAATCAGGTATTTCCGGGCCGCTTTGCGAATCTGAGCCTGCGCACCCTGCGAAAGATATTCGGTATTTTCCCGCCCGATTTTAAGCAACAGCTCCTTGGCCTTTTTCCAGTCGCTCTCAAACGTGATCAAAACCGGCACCTCATTCCAGATATATTCAAAGCCGACGTGGGAATTCGCCAGCGGCTTTCTCAACGTCATCTGGTTCGGCACATGAATGATACGACCGGTACTCTGATCCGCATCGACCCAGTTGCCCACCTCCACAATGCTGAACTGAAACAGCCGGATATCAATCACATCGCCTTGCGTGCCATCAATTTCAATCCGGTCGCCCACCCGGAACGGCTTCCGCGCCTCAATGAAAAAGAAACCGGCAATATTCGAAATCGGATCGTGCAGCGCCACCGCCAGACCAGCCGAAGCCAGGCCCAGGAAGGTGCCCAAAGACGTCATCCCACGGAACCAGATGGAGCCGATCACCAGAAAAAGAATAACAAAATAGACGTACGTAATCGTCTTGCGGGCATGATAGCGGCGCTTATCATCTTCCACATTCCGGATGAGTAAACGGCAGGTAAGTTCTTTCAAAAGAAAAAGCACCAGAAACGCAGCAATCGTGTAGAGAATGCGTTCAGCGGTCATTGGCGAGACATTTAACAGTACAGCAATATCTTCTATCATGATCAACTTTCCGTGTTTTCAGCAGTATGCGGATTGCCCCCTTTCCACGCAAGCAAGGGATTGCATTGACTCTGCATTTCACGCATGGTGCTTCGCTTGATTTTCGGGAAGTAATACCATGATTGGACCACGTTTTTCAGCAGCAGCAGAAACCTACGACCGCCACGCCCGGCCGCAACTGGCCCTGGCGCAGTCGGTGGTCTCCATGATCCCCGAACTGTACCCCGAAAATATGCTCGAACTGGGTCCCGGCACCGGCCAGCTGACCCGGTTGCTCACCGAGCGGTTTCCCGAGGTTCCGATCGATGCCGTAGATCTGGCCGAAACAATGGTCCAACACAGCCAGGCCAAATTCAGTAAATTTCCTCACATCCACTGGATTATCG
>CAKZQV010000403.1 GCA_937141895.1 uncultured Verrucomicrobiota bacterium | reverse complement strand
GCGGATCGAGATTGAGGGTGTGCTCTGCAAGTTCCAATGCCTGGAACGGATTCTTTTTCTGTAGCGATGAAATTTTGAGTAGCGCACCGGAGGCTTTCATCAGGGCCAGTTTTCCGGTGGGTTTTGCCCGAGTTTTTTTAATGGCGGCGTTTCTGAGCAATTTACGGATTTGGAGCAGTCGCGGCTCCATCGAGAGTGCGGCGGTGAACATGTCCATGGCGTAATCCAGATTGTTACGTTCCAGTGCCGCCATGCCTTTGTCATAGTAAGGGCGCACGCCGGGAGGCGCATCTTCGAGTTGTATTTCCGCCATGAGGTTTAGCCTTGTTAATTCAAAACCATAGTATTCCAGCGAGTGGAAAATGCAATCCGATTACAGTACGGGCGCCATGAGTGAGCATAGATTTTCGCCTAGTTTCTGAAGTCGCGGGCGTTTGAGCCATTCATTCAGGTCGATTTCGGTGCTTTGGGCGATATCGTCTTTGATCATTCGTTTGATGGTGTTGACCACTTTCTCATCTTCCAGCAGTGCGGTGGTTTCATAGTTCAGTTCAAGGCTCCGGGTGTCTAGATTGGCCGTGCCGACGAGCGCAACGGAGGTGTCGATGACCATGGCTTTGGCGTGGATGAACGGAGGTTCTCGCAGAAAAATCCGGGCGCCGGCATCGAGGAGATCCCGGAACAGGGCTTTGGCTGCCATCCCGGCATATTTATGATTATTATTTTTCGGGACAACGATGCGCACATCCACCCCCCGCCGCGTGGCGGAGCGCAGGGCCTGGATGATGTCGGAGGTCGGAACGAAGTAGGGGGTAACTAATAGAATCTGTTCCCGGGCGGTTACGATGGCATTGAAAAAAGTTTCGGTAAGCAGCCCGGGCGTTGATGATGGGCCGCTGTCGAGCAACCGCGCGCGGGCATGACCGATGGAGATGACTTTCGGAAAATAGTCCGCCGAAAGGAGCGTATCAATCGGATCCCGGGTCATAAAAAACCAGTCGCTAAGAAAGGAGAGCTGCAGTTCGTGCACCAGCGGGCCTTCCACTTTAAAATGATAATCCCGAATGGCCGGTTTATTTTTTTTGGTTATATTTTCTGAGGCGATATTTACCCCGCCGAAAAAGGCCACATGTCCATCGACAATCAGATTTTTCCGATGGTTGCGGAGGTTGATCTGGAACTGGGCTTTAAGCGGGTTGGCCTGCGTCCATCCACAGATTTCAAGGTTGGGCACCTTGCGGTACTTTCTGAACATGGCGCCGAGATAGGCATGGGTGGAACCGAAGCGATCAAAGAGCAGGCGTACCTGAACACCTTCTTCGGCTTTTTCTTTCAGGGCTTCGAGAAACTGGCGGCCGGTTTCATCGCGATAAAAGATGTAACTCTGCATATGAATATGATGTTTAGCGGAGCGGATGGCCTGCAACATAAGCGGGTAGGTTGCATCGCCGGAGACCAGAGGAAAAATGGCGTTGGATGTGAGCAGGGGATGGTCGGGGCAGATGGCATCGATGGCGGAATTGAGTTTTCGGCTGACCCGGTTTTCGAGTTTAGCCGGTTGCGTCATATAATCCAGGTGCCAAGCGCGTAGGGCAGATTCATCGACTAAGCGTTCATTGCGTCGTTGCATCAGGAGCTGATTGGTTAACTGTCGTTCCATGCCTTTGACCGATACTCGGTCGATCCCGAAGGCGAGGTAGACGAGAGGTCCAACGATGGGGAAAGACCAGGCCAGGAAAATCCATAAAACGGTGGCGCTGGCGTTTCGTCGACGCTGGAGGGCATGCATCGTGACGCCGATGAATGCGACGACATGCAGGGCGGTGCTGAAAATAAACCATATCGTGAGGTCAGATGTACTTTGATCCATACGCGGAATTCTATGCAGATCTAAAACGAAATGATAGGTAAAAGTCATTGCTCAGGATTGCCTTCGGGCGCTAAAGGACTACAGTTGGGGGATGAGATTTTTGTTGTATAATATTTGTTACGGAACACACGGGAATCAGAAAAAATGGCCCTTGCTGGGGATGCTGGGCGGTACAAAAAATCATTTGGGCGCAATCACGGATTTCATCGCCGAGGTTAATCCGGATGTTGCGGGGCTCGTGGAGGTGGATAATGGGTCGTATCGGCATGGCAGAAAATGTCAGGTGGAGCTGATTGCAGAAAAGCTGGGTCACTTTCATTCTTATCGTTCCAAGTATGCCGAGAATTCCCATTGGCAGCAGATACCGATCTATAACAAGCAGGGCAATGCGTTTCTTGCTAAAGATACGATTCGCAATGAGAAGTTTCATTATTTCAAAAAGGGAATGAAGAAACTGGTCATTGAGCTAGAATTGGCAAATGTAACGTTTTTTCTGGTTCATCTGGCGCTCAGTTTTAAGACCCGGCAAATGCAGATTCTGCATCTATATGATATGGTGAAGAACTGTGATCGTCCGCACATTGTGGCGGGCGATTTTAATTTGTTTACCGGCGAGGATGAAATTAAACTGCTGATGTCGGCCAGTGGGCTGAAAAATGCCGATTTAGAACTGCGGCCCTCGTATCCGTGCAGGAATCCTAAACGGCATCTGGATTTTATTCTGCATAGCCCGGAGATTAAGGTTACAAATTTTGAGATGCCTCGGGTTGAACTGTCGGACCACCTTCCACTCGTGATTGATTTCGATATTGATGGGGCTAGCGCCTAGCAGTTGTTCCAGAGTCTGGAAAAACCTGTACTTCGTGCAGGCGAAGAACTAGCTTTCTTAACTGAGGTTTTAGATATGACAGAGTTTTTTATCGGTATGATTGTGATGCTCGTTCTGGCGGCGGGGCTGTGGGTTTGGGGTAAAACCCGAAACAAACAGTCCGCGCAGGAAATTCGCGTTTTTTCCAGTATTGAACAATTAAAGGCGATTGGTCAGCTGTCTGTGTATAAAGTGCTGACCAAGGAGATCGTCACGGAGACCGATCATACTTGGGGTGAGTTTGGCAATCGCTATCTGGGCTGGGTGCTGAGCGGCAAAAAGATGGCCATGATTTTCGAATTCGAAATCGATTTTCGCTATAACCTTCAGAGCCCGAAATTTGAAATTGATGAAAAAGGTCCGGGCCGTTACTCGGTCCAAATGCCGCCGTGCGATTATGAGGTGAATATCCGCGATATCCGTTTTTACGATGAACAGGGATCTAAATTGTTGCCATGGCTGCTGCCGGATCTACTGAATGGATTCCTTAGTGGCGGATTTTCGGAAGAGAATAAAAACAAGCTGGTGGATGCCGCCAAAGGACATGCCGAAAAACAAGCGTTGGAACTGATTAACAACATTCAGTCGGAAGTGCAGAAATCGGCAAAAACGACGCTTGAATCCATCAGTCGGGCCTTTGGTGCCAACGAAATTGACTTTGGGTTTTCCACGCCGGAAGCCACGCAGGTTTCGGTGGAAGTTTCTGATAAAATCGCATCTTAATAGTCCGCGTCTGAGACGCTGCCCTGAAGAACCGTTTCTGTGGCTCCAATGCCTAAACGTGTAGCCCCTTGTTCAAGATAGCCGACCGCCTGCTCCCAGGTGCGGATGCCGCCGGATGCTTTGATGCCCATTTTTCCACCAACGGTTTTTACCATCACATCAATGATTTCGGGCGTTGCTGAAGAGGGGCCAAAGCCGGTTGAGGTTTTTACAAAATCAGCGCCGGCTTCGAGGGATAGTTGACACGCTTTTTCTACTTTTTCCAGGGTCAGAAAACAGCTTTCCTGAATGACTTTCACCATGATGTTTTGGCTGTGTGCCTCATCGACGACGGCTTGGATGTCAGTACGAACGGCGTCATCGTTTCCGGAAAGAAACTGACCGATATTCATCACCATATCAATTTCATCCGCACCGTCTTCGATTGCTTGCCGGGCCTGTGTTTTTTTAACGGAGGTGGAGTCGACGCCGTGTGGAAAGCTTAGCACCGTGGAGACCCTTACTCCTGAGTTTCTGAGCAATTCAGCGGCCAGTCGAATGTCACACGGACGCACGCACATGCTGGCCACTTGATGACGAATGCACATTTCTGCATTGGCCCGCACATCCGCTTCAGTCTGATTGGGTTTCAATACGGCGTGATCGATCATTGCGGCAACATCTTTAACGGAATAGCTCACGGTAATTTCTCCTATAAAAAAGCCGCCCGGCAGGGGCGGCTTCCCATTTTCCAATGATTGGAAAATTATTTAGCGATCATTCGCTTAATGTATTCCTGGTCTTCGGTAGAAAGCGCGCTACCCGGGATTTCCGCTTCGCGGCCATTTTTGGAGTTTTTGATGGTCACTTTGCCTTTTTCAAACTTCACATAGATGGCGTTCACGGTGACTTGTTTTCCGCCCATGGTAATGGTCCAGTCGCGGTAGTCGATGACTTCGCCCGATGCCGTTGTTTCTTTTGGAACCACCGGAATACCGCCGGTTTTTGTTCCGGCGACTTCTGTTTTCTCTGCTTCGAGTTTCGGATTCTTTACGAACTTGGTCGGCACGCCGTCAATACGAACCGTGGCGGCTGGGCCTTTGTCTGGAAGCGGAAGGTCATAAAAGTATGAATTGCCATCTTCATCGCTATCGCCGGAATCCAGCATGATTTTGCCTTCTTCATATTCGACGGGTTCAAAATCCACCCTATAAAAACCGAGATATTCAGGGACATTGTTATAAATGATCACATGATATCCGCCTTCTTTCAGTTGACCGGAATAGATGTGCCAGTAGCTATCCTCATCTTCGGTCTTTTCGTATTTAAGCGAGCAGAAATCGCGGACTTTCATTCGTTCGACATAGTGCTCGGCGCCAATTTCCTTAAGCAGTTTTTCCACATCTTTTTTGTCGGGGTCGTTCTTTTTTTCAGCTTTTGCCGAAAGTGCGCCGGAAAAAATAATGGTGGTGCAGGTGAGTGCGGTGATTAACTTTTTCATACCTGATCGTCTCCTTCTCTAATTTATTCACTAGGATCCAGCTAAACTGGCTGGTCCAGCTTTCCTACGATAAATAGAGGTTTTTGCGCGAATATTCCATATTTTTCTCTATTTTATTCGAAAGACATTTCATTAAATCGGAAAAATAGACACTTGGCAGACCGAAGGACTTTCTGCATAATCCGCGGCCTTTTTGAAGTTTACACAAACAAGGGATTATTCATATGTACAGTGCATCCGACCTGAAAAAGGGACTGAAAATCGAAATCGACGGCGATCCGTGCATGATCACCAACTTTGAATTTTCCAAGCCGGGAAAGGGCCAGGCGCTTTACCGGTGCAAAATAAAAAATTTGGTTACGGGCAATACGTTCGATAAAACGTACCGCTCGGTGGAGAAAGTAAACAAATGCGCGCTCATGTCGCGCGACTATACGTTCTCCTACATCGATGGCGATATTTATGTCTTTTCCGACAACGAGACGTTTGAAGAAGCCTTGTTGAGCGCAGAGCTGCTTGGCGATCTTAAACATTTCATTGTCGATGACATGGAAGTTGAAATCCTGTTCCACAATGAGCGCGCGCTGGACATCACGCTGCCGAACTTTGTGGAAATGGTGGTCGCAGAAACCGAACCGGGCGCGCGCGGAGACACGGCAACCAACGTAATGAAGCCGGCTAAGCTGGAAAACGGATATGAGATTAATGTTCCGATCTTCATTAATGAAGGCGATATGATCCGCATTGATACGCGCGACGGCTCCTACGCGGACCGCGTATCCAAGGGCTGATGATTACCGATCCGATCAAAGCCAGAGACGTCCTGATGCGTAGCATCCGGACGTTTTTTTATGAGCGTCACTACACGGAGGTGGAAACGCCCATTCGGCTAGAAACGCCGTGTCTGGAACTGCATATCGATGCGGAAGAGTCGGGCAACCACTTTCTACGCACTTCCCCGGAACTTTTTCATAAGCAGTTGCTGGCGGCCGGGCACGAACGGATTTTT
>CAKZQV010000402.1 GCA_937141895.1 uncultured Verrucomicrobiota bacterium | reverse complement strand
GCCGATGGCGGAGAAATATCCGGATGCAGGAACTTCCGTAATTTCGTCGGTCTGCGTATTTTTGATCTTCACGCCGGTCACGCCGGAATCATCGCCCACAATTTCTTCAATGACCGAATTCCAAGCCATTTCAATTTTCGGATGATTGACCGCGCGGTCGGCCATAATTTTAGAGGCACGCAGTTCATCGCGGCGGTGCACGAGCGTAACTTTCGATGCAAAACGGGTCAGAAAAATGGCCTCTTCGCAGGCGGTGTCGCCGCCGCCGACCACAACCACCGGCACGTCTTTATAGAACGCTCCATCGCAGGTGGCACAAGCGGAAACGCCTTTACCCATAAATTTCTGTTCGGATTCAATACCCAGATATTTAGCCGTGGCGCCCGTGGCAATAATCACGGTTTTGGCTTCGATCGCATCACCGACCATCAGCTCAATTTTGTAAGGTTTCTGCGAAAAGTCAGTTTTAGAAACCGCATCATATTGAAGGAACTTAGCCCCGAACCGTTCCGCCTGAGCACGGAATTTATCCATCATTTCTGTACCATCAATCCCTTCAGGAAACCCGGGATAGTTTTCCACATCCGTAGTGGTGGTCAACTGACCGCCCGGCTGCATGCCTTCGATCACGAGAGGTTCAAGGTTCGCACGTGCACAGTAAATGGCTGCGGTGTAGCCGGCGGCTCCTGCTCCGATAATGACAACATTTTCCATAGAGGTATTCCTTCTTGAATTCAATGAACTTAATGGACGTGGAAACTACAGGAACGTTCAGCCTGAATCAAATCCGTTTGTACCTAATTGGTCTAACTTGACCGAGCCGCGCAAATATTTCCTTATATATTTCATACATCATAATGTATGAAATTAATAATAACCCTAAATTTTAAAGCTAAAACATTTTTTCATACATTATGATGTATGAAAAATAACATCTCCTCTCATACCCTTTTCCTTTTCAACTGCCGGATGAGTTCTGGCACTACCTCGAAGACATCCCCCACCAGACCGATGTCGGCATAGTCGAAAATCGGGGCCGCAGGGTCGGAATTGATGGCCACGACGATGTCCGCATTTTTAATGCCTTCCCCATGCTGGATCGCCCCTGAAACTCCGCAGGCGATGTAAACCATAGGGGAAACGCTTATTCCACTCAGTCCAATCTGATGTTCATGTTGCTTCCACCCGATATCTACGACGGCTTTTGAGGCCCCCACCGCCCCGCCAAGCACTTCAGCCAGCTCTTCTACATAGTGGAAATTTTCAGCCGAGCCCAGGCCTCGTCCACCGGTCACGACGAATTCTGCTTCGTGCAGATGCGAGGATGGACTTTTTTCCAAGGTCTGGAATTTCTTCATTCTGTTTCGGAATTCGGAAATATCGGGTTTGATTTTAATTTCCTCAAATTCAACAGAAGCGGATTCAAATGCTCCAACTTGGACAGTGGCCATCTGCGGTCGGTTTTTATTGCATAAAACCGTCGCCATCACATGTCCACCGTAGGCCGGACGTATCATGCTCAGAATACCGCTCTCCGGATCGATTTCCAGTTCTGTGCAGTCCGCGGTCAGTCCGGTTTCCAATTGGGCAGCCAGTGAAGGCGCCAGGGTTTTCCCCGAAGACGTGGCGCCAAAAAGGAAGATTTCCGGTTCACGTTCTTTTATGAGTGGGTATAGCGCTTCTACAAAGTGGTCATTCTGAAAATCCGGGAGATCGACGGTGATCAGGCACAGCTTCATGCCGGCCTTCTCGGCCAGTTCGCGCCCTTTGGCCAGCAATTCATTCACCACAGGATGTCCGGGCTCATTAAAAATCCAGCATTCTTTCATTTGAGCACACCCCGTTTTTTCAGATTCTCGATGAGGGCAGATACTTTTTCCGGCACAGTACCTTCGAGAATTTCGGAAGCACTGACCCATGCCGGGGCCTTGAGTTCGACCACGCGTGTGGGCGATCCGGCCAGTCCGATTTTTCCAGTATCCGGGTTTAATTCTTTTTCACCCAGAACTTGAATTTCTTCGGATTTCGCAGACATACGCCGATCAAATAATGGGGTGCGCAGTTCATTATTCTCCTTAATTACCGTCAGTGCGCAGGGTGACTGGATGGTCCAGCGTTCGGTGCCCGCATCAGAAATTCGTTCAACGATGAATCCTGTATCGCACAGTTTAATGTCACGAACAAAGGTCAAAACCGGGAGGTCAAGCTGCTGAGCGGTTTCGGGCCCGACCTGACCGGTATCGCCGTCAGTCGCCTGCCGGCCGAACAGCAGGAGCTGAAATGGTTCCAGTTTTCTGAGGGCAAGCGAGAGGATATAAGACGTGGCGAAGGCGTCGGAGCCACCGAAATCGGAATCGGAAATCAGCACCGCCTTATCGGCTCCGCAGGAAAGCGCTTTGCGGAGCATCGATTCTGCCTTCGGCGGGCCCATAGAAATGACCGTTATGTGGCCCCCGTAGGTCTCTTTGAGACGAAGCGCGGTTTCCAGAGCACTTTCGTCGAAAGGATTCATGACGGCGTATAGATTTTCCCGATCGATTCGATGGGTTTCAGAATCGATTTTTATACTTCCCGGTTCAGGGACCTGTTTGATGCAGACAACGATATTCATGGTAACTGTATGTTTAGTTTCAAAAATTGATGATTCCGCGACCAAGCGTCACACACAAGCTGAAACAGAAAAATCATCGAAAACGATGCTGACCATTGAGATGGAATGAAGGTCGAGCAACGGTTCCATCGACCGGTTCCGGTTCCGCTCCACCAGACCGATATTCATCACCCGCCCTTCTTGAAGCAACCGCACACGCGGTGTTCAAAGATTGAAAAACGCTTAGAGTTGACTCACCGATCATTAAATACCAATACTCCGATCATTATTTAAGGAGACGAAATATCATGGATTTTGACGTAATTGTTATCGGAGCAGGCCCTGGTGGATATCCGGCGGCGATTAAAGCCGCTCAGCTGGGTGCGAAAACGGCGATTATCGAGCGCGAATGGCTCGGCGGAACCTGCCTGAACTGCGGTTGCATTCCGACCAAAACCCTGATTGCCGGCGCTGAGGTTTATCAGAAAATTCTTCATGCAGAATCCTTCGGCATCAACGTCGGAAAACCGGAAATCGATTATTCTGCGATGAAAAAGCGTAAGGATGATGTCATCGCAACGCAGCAGAGCGGGATCGCCTATTTGTTGAAATCGCACGGCGTTACTCTTTTTGAAGGAACCGGTTCGTTCAAAGATGCCAACACCGTTGCCGTCAAAAAATCGGACGGATCGACCGAAAAGATTACCGGGAAAAATATCATTATTGCCACCGGCTCAACCTCGACGGTCCCTGGATTTATTCCAAAACACGAGCGCATTGTGGAAAGCCGCGCGTTTCTGGAACTTGATGAACTTCCAGAAACCCTGATGGTACTCGGCGGCGGGTATATTGGCTCCGAACTGGCCTGCATGGCGGCGGGCCTCGGCGTGAACGTTACGATTGTGGAACTGCTTCCCGACATCCTGATGCTGTTGGATAAAGATATTCGCAATGTCGTAAAAAAGCACATGAAGAGTGAGCTCGGGATGACCCTCATGACCGGCGATGCAATGCAGGATATTGCAGCTACCGACGATAAAGTCACCGCAAAAGCCGGCAATAAAACCATCGAAGCCGATATGCTGCTCATTTCGATTGGGCGCAGTCCGGTGCTGGATGGCCTGAATATTGAAGCAGCCGGAGTGAATGTGAATGAACGTGGATATGTTGACGTCGACGAACTGAGCCGCACGAATGTCCCGAACATTTACTGCATTGGCGACGTTTCCGGCCGTATGCAGCTGGCGCACGCTGCGACATCGCAGGCGATGTATGCCTGTGAGCATATTATGAAAGGCGAAGAAAAAATTGAAGAAGTCGTCATTCCGGGCGTCATTTTCACCTCGCCTGAAGTGGCTCTGGTCGGCCTGACGGAAGACGAATGCAAAAAGCTCGGCCGAAATATCAAGGTCGGAAAATTCCATTTCAAACCGTTGGGAAAAGCTCAAGCGGCCAATGAAACCGAAGGTTTTGTTAAAATTATTGCCGACAAAGATAGCGACATCATTATCGGGGCCCAGTGCGCCGGTCCGCACGCCACCGATCTGATCAGCGAAATGGTCATTGCCGTCCGCGAGGAACTCACGGCCGAGGAGCTGGGCAATACCGTTCATGCTCACCCGACCTTTGCTGAAATCTGGATGGAATGCGCACACGCTCTTCACAAAGGTTGCGTGCATGCCCCGCCGGCTCGGTAAATAAAACGTCCAAACCTTGGAAATGAAAACGTCTTTTTTGAAAAGGCGTTTTTATTTTTGATGCCATTGACCCGCGGATCGCAAACAGATACCTTCCGCGGCTCTTTTATATTTGAGAGCAATTTTTTTAATGAAATTTAGCGTATTAAGTCTGATTTTATTGATTGGCATAATTGGAACTGGTTTTGCCCAGGACACGGTTGTGCTTAAAAACGGCGATGTGCTGTCCGGAAGAATTCTGGAACAGACGCCGGAGCATGTCTATTTCAAATCTACCGCATTTGGCTCAATCAGCCTCAGACCTCAAGATATTCA
>CAKZQV010000401.1 GCA_937141895.1 uncultured Verrucomicrobiota bacterium | reverse complement strand
CCCGGTGATTTTCTTAAAGATGCGCGAAACGGTCGAAGGACTCCGTCCCACCAGTTTTGAGGCCTCTTCAAGCTGCAGTTCCCGATCCGGATGATTTTGGATCCGCTCAACGACCGGTTCAATCAAATCAAAATCGCGATGTCGGATCATCTGGCTTCCCACCATAAACTCAAGGAGATGCCGGAACATGGAGAGCAGGGTTTCAATTTTCGCTTCCGGAAATACAGCCGTCTGATCATAGGCTTCCTGCAAGGCGTCATTCCCCTTTTCCTCCTTCCAATCCTTGGAATAGGGCGAAACTTTGGGTGCGGTTTCACTGCGAAACTGGCCGAGCATGACATAACCGGCCAACTCTTCATTGACGATGATTGGCGCGGTAACCTCGCGCATTCCTGCGTGGCAGGTATAGGTGATCATATCCTTACGTTCGAAAGATACCTTCATCATGTTCTGATCAAGCTCCCGGCATCGTGAATCAAACCCCAGTTCTTGCCTTAGCAACCGGCAATGCTCGCAATTGGGTCGGTTTACTTCGTCCGGATAAATCAACCGGCCATCCGTGCTGAAAATCGAGATTCGGATATCATGAAGTTCCGTGTAGAGATCAAAGATCTCGGACACCTTCTGGCTTATGGTATGGCGCATCGACTCAAGCATGAACTTTGTCCTTCGTTATTCAGTCATTAGTCCTTAGTCGCATACATTGGACCTAGAACACGAGATAGCGGACTAAGAACCAAGAACAACGGACCATTAGACAAATAAAGCATATAACGTCATATTAGTCCATGTCTTTGCGGGGTTATCCCATGGAAAATGGTTCGTGTTTTCCATACATTGGAAAGTGCTAAATAGGAAATCAGGAGCAACCCATGTATGATGAACAGGTAGTCAAAGAAGCCCGCGCCATTCACGCCGAACTTTACAGCACGGAACCCACCACCGTGTCCTATGCCCCCGGCCGCATCGAAGTACTCGGCAACCATACCGACTATAACGCCGGCACCACCTTTTCCTGTGCCATCAACTTTGGCCATTGCTTCTGCATTTCCAAATCAAATAAACCCGGAATTCGCGTAACCGCTGGTGATATTAGAGAAACCTTCGAATTTTCCGCCACGTGCGATGAAAAAATCGACAGCTACTGGGCGAACTACGTAAAAGGCAACTTTTACTACCTCGCCACCGAACACGGCATTGTCATAGACGGCATCGACTGCACCTTCCTTGGGTCCATTCCCATGGGTGCCGGACTCTCCTCTTCTGCGGCACTCGAGGTCGCTACTACTTATGCCGCTCTCCAGTACGCCGGAAAAACCATTGGCGAAGACATCAGCAAAAACGAGATCGGGATTCTCGCCCAGAAGTGTGAAAATGTATTTGCCGGTTGCAGCTGCGGACTGCTCGATCAGTTTTCCAGCATTTTTGGAGAGCATCATGGTCTGATCCATTCCGACTTCCGCACCTTGGAAACGTATACCGTCAAGCTGCCGGACGACGCCATGTTCCTGATGATCAACCCGCATATCAAACACAAGCTCGCCGACTCGCCCTATAACGCCCGCCGTCAGAGTTGCGAAAAGGCCGCAACCGAACTCAACGAGCTCGTCGATTACGAAGTCGCGGCCCTGCGCGACATCCAGTTTGAAGACTTCCAGGCATTGAAAGATAAAATCGATCCAGAAGCGGCACAGCGCGCCACCCACGTGGTCTGGGAAATCCATCGCGTAGAGGAAGGCGTGAAGCTGCTGGCGGAAGGCAACATCGAGGAATTCGGCCAATTCATGTTTGATTCCCACGAAACATCCCGCACTGCATTCGAAAATTCCATCCCGGGGCTCGACATCGTGGTAGCCGCAGCAAAAGAAGCCGGCGCACTCGGTGCACGTCTTTCCGGCGGTGGCTGGGGCGGCAGCGTATGCGCCCTCGTTAAATCAGCGGAAGCCGACCGCATCAGCGAAGAAATCATCAGCGCCTGCAAAACCAAGGGTGTTGAACCCACGATCGAAAAGATCGTCCCCTCACAAGGCGCGCAGGTTATTCTCTAATTCCGCTTGCCGTACCGCCCGCTTCCGGCGGGCCGTGTTTAAGCTAAAGGATGGGCCCCAAGCCCATCCTTTTTTCGTCACGCAGTATTTGTTTGAAACCAAAATTTGAACCTCCCCACCACCCTCGAATAAACTAAGCTCAGTCCAGAATGGCACTAAGTTAAGGTGATTTTGCCTGCAAACATTAGGTTTTATTAAAATTCACGGATGGCTGAAATTTGAGG
>CAKZQV010000400.1 GCA_937141895.1 uncultured Verrucomicrobiota bacterium | reverse complement strand
GTCCGCCGATAGGGCTCATGACGTGCGCGGCATCACCGCACAGCAGAACCCGCCCTTTAACATAGGTGCGCGCGAGCCGTCGCTGTGGCCGGAAGGAACTCTCGAAGCGTAGATCGGCCGCGCTGAGATCGAACCCGGTCCGATGGTGTACCAGCTCGCCAACGGTCCGGCCGATGCTGACCTCTTCAGGACGAAGCCGCAAGGGGGTTTGGACAATCCAGCGCCGGCGTCCGCCGGAGAGGGGAAATGATTCAACCGAACCTTTCGGGCCGAAATAGAGGTGCGCTTCGCGGCCGAGATCGGTGTGGTCGGTAAAATCGGCCATAAAAAAGCTGGAGCGGTAGTTGCTTCCAGGGAAGCCGATGCCGGCCAACCGGCGGACTTTACTGCGGTGTCCGTCGCATCCAGCCAGATAGGCTCCGGTTACTTCGGTGTTGGCCGACGTTTTGACATCCTTGAGCTTTGCTCGGATTCCATCCGGTGTTTCAGCGAAATCGATCACTTCGATGCCGTCGAGCAGGTGAACCGTGGGATAATGCTCCAGATTTTTTTTCAGGAGCGCGATGGTTTCGCATTGGGGGAGCGACAGGATATAGCGGTGATCGGTGGCGATCCGGGAAAAGTCGACATCCCCAAGGAAGTCACCCGCTTCGAATACGCGGGCGGTGGTTATGGGAATGCCGCTCTCTTCAAAAACACCGTCAAGATCCAGTGTTTTAAGAATGTGAAGCGAAGGCGGAGTAATGCCGATGGCCATAGATCCTTTCGGCGGCTGAAGGCGACGTTCGGCTACCAGTATTTTAAGCCCCTGTTTTCCTAGGAGATTGGCCAGTAGCAGACCGACCGGGCCTGCGCCGATAATGATGGTGTCGAAGTCGTTGGGGCGGTGGTTGCTTTCCGGTGTGCTTGTTTTTCCAAACCTTGGAAACCAGAAGGGGACCTGGGTCTGGTATTTCCGGAACGCCTCGCCAAAATAACGGAGGAAGCGTTTTTCTTTCAGCGCGGAGCCCACCACACAGTAACCGGTCCAGGCGGTGGCCAGAACGAACAGATCGGGGGTGAGGGTAGAGGTGACCCAGAGCGTCAGCGCAAAGGAGATGTAAATCGGCTGGCGTACAAAGCGGTAGAGGCCGCGTGTGGCGAAGGGTTTGTAGATGGCTTTACGGTTGAGAAAAACCGAGCTCCAGCCCACGTAGCCGGTCTGTACGCCCAGCTGCGAATCGGCCATCGATTTTCCGAGCAGCAACCAGGCTCCGCCCGCCGCGATCCCAATGGCGATGCGCAACAAGCCGGTTGCCTGCCACCAGACGATGCCCGAAGGTGACCAAAGCCAAAAAACGGACAGCAATTGAAACGAGGAGATCGTGGCAAAAACGGTCCAGGAAAGTTTCGGCCCGATACCCAGAGGGACGAGTTTACCCATAAGACGACGGCCCTTCGGCGATAGCAGCCAGGTGTGGACCAGCGGAAACGAGGCGAGCAGTAGGGTGTTGGCGGGCAGTGCGGCCCAGCCATGGAATGGGCCAATGCCGATACGCAGGCCTGAAAAGAGTGCTAGTGCCATGCTGACGACGGCGGCAGCAAAGGTGAGATGGCAGACTAGGCCATATCCTAATGCGATTAGACGCTGAGATAGGCGGTGGTGGTGAGCATCATTTTTCATGAGCAAGTCTCCGGGTGAGAATCAGGTAGGCGGGTAGCACCAGTAGATCGCAGAACAGCGCTGAAATCATCATGCAGCCGGTCAGTAGGGCAAAGGTGTTGGTGGGAATAAAACTGCCGAAGGCGCCCATCCAGAATCCCCCCACCAGCACAATGGAAGAGATGGTCAGGGCGCGCCCGATGCGCAGGGTAGTTGAACGAGTGGCCTTCCGAATCGAGAGGTGGCGAAAATCCTGAAAATGGTGCAGGTAATGAATGGTGTCGTCCACCGCCAGCCCGATCACCACCGCCGCGACCATGGTCGTTCCGGTGCTGAGATCGATGCCGAGCAACCCCATCAGACCCGCCCCCCAGATGATTGGCAGTATGTTGGGAATGAAGGCGGGAATGAGTACGCGAAGCGAACGGAAAAGCAAGCAGGTTGAGGCCATGACCACGAACAGCGAGAGCGCAAAACTTTTCAGCAGTGTGGCGACCAGCTGGTTGGAATCGCGAATCATTTGGTAGTAGTCGCCGGTGGGCTCTACGATCCACTCGGCACCCAGCATCGTTTCGGCGAGGGTCTGGATACGGCTCACAATTTCAGAGGCACTGGCCGATCCGATATCGCCCAGATGAACCTCCATATGAATGATCTGTCCTTCCTCGGCGATAAACCGGCCCATCAGTTCCGGTGGAAGTGCCGTTGCTGAATCCCGCGGAAAATCCAGAATCGAATCCGTCCGGACAACGTCTGGAACCTGCTCAATTTCGTCGGCGAATTTCCTGAGCGGCTCGGGGTCGGATAGCGGGTTGAACGGAGTTCCGTCCGTGTGCCGAAGGAGAAGGTTCAGCGAACGCACGCTGCCCAGTGTACGGTTTACATCGGCATGGGCGATGTAGGTTGGATCCGATTTTTTGAAAAAGCGAACAAGATCGGTATTGTTTTCAACCTTGGTTCCGGACCAGATACTGAGTGTCGTGATTAAAGCCGCGAGCAGCAGAATGATTTTTGGATGTCGTGGCGGCCACTCGGCCAGAAGCAGAAGGAAGCGGTGCATCCATGTTTTGTGTTCCTGGGTGATGCGTGCCGGTGTCCAGCCCAGCGCGATCGGGAGTATGGTAAATCCGTAGCAGACTGACAGCATGACGCCGATCGCAGAAAAAAGACCGAAGAGCTTTACGGCCGGTACGGGGCTGAAACAGAGCGAGAGCAAACCCACGGCGGTCATGGCTGCCGTGAAGACGCAGGGCTTCCAGACCTTCTTTGCTGCGGCCCGTACGGCGTCATCGGCGCGGAGACCCGTGTTGATCGACTGGTTCCACGCTTCCAGAAGGTGGACCGCTACGGAAACCGATAGTACGATCACCACCGGCGGCAGAAGGGAGGTGATGCTATTGAGTTCCAGACCAAAGGCTGCATAAAGGCCGAGGGTGGAGAGCAGACTCATGCCCACCACTAACATTGGCAGCAAGACGCCGGCCACCCGCCGAAACAGGAGCGCCAGCATGATCATCATGACGATGACCGACAGCGGAATGATGAGGGATTGATCGCGCGCAATATGATGGGCCACACGTTCCTTCAGCAGGGGCAGCCCGACGATGTGGACGATTCCTTTAATCTGTTCGGGTGCTTCGGTTCGTAATTTTGTGAACAAATCTAGCCGGTCGTCTCTCGATTGTTCGGAACTCAGCGTGATCAGCAGGCCGGCCGTTTGACCGTCTTCTGAAAGGAAGCCCGAACCGCGATCTGCTGAGGGCGGGAAATAGACCGACTGAACACCGTCCAGACTGCTGATCCAATTAATCGCATCCGGCAGTTCCTGGAGCACATTCGCCCGGGTAAGGGTGAGCATCAGCTCATAATCGGAATTGAATGCCCGACGGAAGGTGACATATGCCGGATCCTGCCGAGCCGCAATGGACTGCATCGATTCATTGTCCTGCTCAATGGTCAGGCCAGAGGCAAACCAGCCCGAAGCTCCCGCAATTATAACGGCGAGCAGTACGGTTAAGATTTTAATGCTTTTATGCAACGGCTTCAGCAAGGCGTCGCACATTATGGACGTGTGCAACGGCGGGTTGAAGTTCTAGCAGTCCCGTTTCAATAGTTAGGCCGGGGCCGAAGGCCATGGCGCAGACGGGCTTTGGTTCGTTCAGGTCGGTGCGCTTGAGCAGTCGCTGCAGAACAAACAGTACCGTGACACTGCTCATGTTGCCGCAGTCCTGCAGAACCTGCCGCGAATCGGCGAGCATTTCCGGGGGCAGCTCAAGCCCCTCCTCGATTTTATCCACAATGGATCGGCCGCCGGGATGCACTGCCCAGGTGCCAATCTGCTCTTTGGTCCACGGAGATTTTTTCAGAACGTCTGCCATGATCGCATGAATGTTCTGGGCGATGATGTTTGGAACATAGGTGGAGAGGCGGATGTCGAACCCGCGGTCGCCGACTTCCCATGCCATATCCACGGCGCCTTCGGGAGCGAGGGCGGAGGTGAAGGAATCAATCGCCAGGGCAGGCCGGTCTGCGGCCGGAGTGCGGGCACTGATGAGCATGCCCGCGGCACCATCGGCAAAGAGCGAGTTGGCCAGCAGGCTGTCGGCTTCTTCATTAAACTGAAGATGCAGGGAGCAGAGTTCGATGCAGACCACGAGCACCACGGCATCGGGTCGGGCCTGGCAGAACTGGTCGGCCATGCGCATGGCCGGAAAGGCAGCATAGCATCCCATGAACCCTAGATTATAGCGCTCGGTTGTGGCGGGAAGGTCCAGCCCGAGGATAAGGTCCAGGTCGGGGCCCGGATTATAGAATCCGGTGCAGGAGACGGTGATGACATGGGTGATGTCGCTCGCGGAAAATCCGCTTGCATTTGTGATGGCCTTGCGCCCCGCTTCAACGACCAGCTCGCGGGCGCATTCGGCGAAGTAGCGGTTGCGGGCCTGGGTGGATGGCTCGACGATCAGGCCGTTTTCATCTTCCCGGAACAGAACGGGATCGGCGTTGGGCCCGAAGTCGGGCAGCACGCTGTACCGGGTGTTGATGCCGGAA
>CAKZQV010000399.1 GCA_937141895.1 uncultured Verrucomicrobiota bacterium | reverse complement strand
GAGCCGAGGTCAACAAGCTCTTCGCCGGACTGCAGTCCTTCGAGCATGTCTTCGCGAACTTCGAACTCGTCGTCCTTAACCTTAGCCGCTTTCACGCTCAGGCCGATACGGTGTTCAACCGGATCAACTTTCACCACGCGGGCTTCGATCGTGTCGCCGACGTTCAGCACGTCTTTAACTTTTTCAACGTGATCGTCGGAGATCTGGCTGATGTGAACCAGGCCGTCGATGCCTTCTTCGATTTCAACGAATGCACCGAAGGAAGAGATCTTCGTGACGATGCCGCTGACTTTCGCACCGATCGGATAACGATCAACAATACCGGCCCACGGATCATCCTGAGCCTGCTTGAGGCCGAGGCTGATGCGCTGGTTGGTGGAATCGATTTCGAGAACCACGGTCTGAACCTCTTCGCCCTTCTTGAGGACTTCAGACGGATGGTTGACCTTGCGGGTCCAGGACATGTCAGACACGTGAATCATGCCGTCAACGCCTTCTTCGAGCTCAACGAATGCGCCGTATGAGGTGAAGTTGCGGACTTTACCTTCAACCAGCGAACCGATCGGGTATTTTCCAGCAACGACTTCCCACGGATTTTCTTCCGTTTGGCGCATGCCGAGGGAGATTTTCTTGTCTTCGGTGGAAACGTTAAGAACAACCGCGTCTACTTCGTCGCCGACGCTCAGGACATCAGCCGCACGCTGGATGCGCTTGGTCCAGGACATTTCAGAAACGTGAACAAGACCTTCAACACCCTCTTCGAGTTCAACAAACGCGCCGTACGGCGCGAGGTTGACGACTTTACCGTGTACACGGCCACCGATCGGGTAGCGGGCTTCAATTTCTTCCCACGGATTATCCATGGTCTGCTTGAGACCGAGGCTGATGCGCTCTTTCTCGAGGTCGATCTCGAGGATCATCACGTTCAGCTCGTCGCCGACTTTCAAGATTTCAGACGGATGGTTGATGCGGCCCCAGGTCATATCGGTGACGTGAAGCAGGCCGTCGATACCGTCGAGGTCAACAAATGCACCGAAGTCGGTGATGTTTTTGACCACCCCCGGACGAAGCTGACCGGTTGTGATTTCAGCCAGGATCTTACGGCGGGATTCGCGGCGCGACTCTTCGATGAGTTCACGGCGGGAAACCACGATGTTTTTACGCTCAAGGTTAATCTTGAGGATACGGAACTGGTAGGTTTTACCCATGTGTTCGTCTGGATTACGAACCGGAGTAACGTCGAGCTGGGAGCCCGGGAGGAACGCGTCAACGCCGACATCAACAATGAAGCCGCCTTTAACGATGTTCTTGATGGTTCCTTCAACGATGCTGCCTTCTTCGCATTCGTTAACGACATAGTCCCACGCACGCTGCTGTTCAGCACGGCGTTTGGAGATGACGATCATGCCGTCATTGTCTTCGAGGCTTTCGAGGAAGACTTCTACTTCCTGTCCGATCGGATCTTCGTCGAGATCTCTGAATTCCTGAACCGGAACAATGCCTTCTGATTTGTAGCCGATGTCTACAAGCACGTCGCCGTCGACGACGCTGAGAATTTTACCGGAGACGATGGACCCCACGATAAAGTTTTTGAGGGTTTCGTCGTATAATGCTTCCATGGCTGCGTCATCCACACCCAGGTCTGTGTTAGTTGTTGATTCCATGTTTAAAGCGGGTACACGCGCACCCTGACCTTTTGTTTTTAATTTTATTCTTACACTCGCCGGAAAAGTGTCGGCCGCTCAGCCGAAACACACCTCTCCCCTAAACGAGCGCGCCATAATAGACGTATCCTGCTCGCATGCAAGCGGTAAATACCCCTTTTCCAGGGCCTAGAAAAAGGATTTTCCAGCCACTGGAAAACTGCGGATTAGTCCGGGTTCACAGCATTGGCGAGTTCATCGCCGTGTTCGTAGGCCGTGATGTTTTCGAG
This sequence comes from uncultured Verrucomicrobiota bacterium, assembly GCA_937141895.1. GTDB lineage: Bacteria > Verrucomicrobiota > Kiritimatiellia > Kiritimatiellales > Pontiellaceae > Pontiella. The sequence continues at coordinate 1,419 of CAKZQV010000399.1, read as the reverse complement.
GGTGGTTTTCGCGATGGCTGAAACCGCCTCCTGGGTAAAGTAGGCTTGGTGGCCCGTAATCACCACATTCGGGAAGGTCGTGAGGCGTGCAAATACGTCGTCAGTGCGGATTTCAAAGGTTTTGTCCTCAAAGAACAGTTCTTCTTCCTCCTCATAGACATCGATGCCCAGATAGCCGATTTTTTCCGACTTCAGCCCCTCGATCGCAGCCTTGGCATCGATCAACGCCCCGCGACTGGTATTAATGATCATGACGCCTTTTTTCATCTTCGCAATAGCATCATTATTAATCAGATGCATCGTTTCTGCAAACAACGGGCAGTGCAGCGAAATAATATCTGAGGCGCGGAAAAGCTCGTCCTGACTGACATATTCCACGCCGAATTTATCCTTACAGACCGGGTTCTCAAATTTATCACAGGCAATAATCCGGCAGCCGAAACCGGACAGTACACTGGCCACACATTCGCCGATTTTTCCTGTACCGACCAAACCCACCGTCCGATTCCGCATATCAAAGCCCAACAGCCCGTCCAAAGAGAAGTTGCCTTCTTTGACGCGCGAATTAGCCCAGTAGATTTTACGATTCAGCGCCAGCATCAGGCCAACCGTGTGCTCCGCTACAGCGTAAGGCGAATAGGCCGGAACGCGGACCACCGCCACACCCAGCTCCTTGGCGCTGTTGATATCCACATTATTAAAACCGGCGCACCGCAGGGCAACCAAACGTGTTCCCTGCGCGGCCAGCGCAATCAACACCGAGGCATCCACGCGATCATTCACAAAAACACAGACACACTCATAACCTTCCGCCAATTTTACGGTCTCGCGGACCAGGCGGGTGTCAAAATAGGTAATCTCGTGGCCGAACTCGGCATTATATTGATCAAAAAATTTACGGTCGTAGGGTTTCGTACTGAAAAATGCAATCTTCATAATGTCGTTTCATTTAGCGAATCAGACGCGCCGGCTCGACTTATTTTAAGAACAAATACAAAAAAGAGTAGGCGCCGACAATTCGTACCGCAGGCGTACCGCCTGCCCCGTCAAGGGTTACATCATGCTCTAACCCGTGTTAAAAAACAAAGAAGGGACTTTCCAAACATTGGAAGTCCGCTTATCTCATCTTTCCAGACATTGAAAAAACAACCCGAATCATGAATTACGTATTACAAGTTATTTTCATCTTAGTCCTCATGCTGATCGGCTTTTTTGCCCGAAAGCGCGGCATGATCAGCGCCGTCGGCACTTCGGAAATGGTGCGCATCCTCATCGCCATCATCTATCCCTGCCTCATCTTCTCCTCCGTCACCAAACTCAATGCGGAGGAACTCGGGGCCAACTGGATCATGCCCGTCATGGCGCTGGCGATTGCCGGCACCGGCCTCGCGCTCGGCCTGCTCGCCATGAAATTTATGC
>CAKZQV010000398.1 GCA_937141895.1 uncultured Verrucomicrobiota bacterium | reverse complement strand
CAGACCCTCACGGGCTTGCATCGGCCGAAACTTCAACACTACTACGGGTTCATCTGCACTCTGCACGCTTCATTCTCCTCCTTGAATCTCTTCTTGGAATCGAACTATTCCGCTTACGCGGACGCCCATACAGAGCTTCTCCGGTTAATACACCGCTCCCTGTGAATCATCCCATCCTCCATCACAAATGCAGTCTGTTCGAGTATCGGGCATCGCGCCATTTTACACGCTTACCGCACTGCACCTGCTGAATCAGGTTCGCTTGCGCTATGTATCATTCACTTCCTATCGCTTCCTTCCCACCCCGCTGTCACCAGCGACGCAGTTGCGATTCGGATTAACTTCCCCTCGAACAGGGTGTTATCGACCTCTTTCAGTCGATCGGGTTTGACGGCTTTGCCGGACACACAAAAAGCCCCCCGAAATTCGGAGGGCTTTTTCGATGCTCAGATGAGCGGGTTATTTACATGAACGGTCCTACGTTCTGCATGAACTCCCAGCGTTTCTTCGCATCGGCTTCCGCAGCAGCGAACAGCTCTTCGGCTTCGTTCGGCGCAGTCTTGAGCAACGTGGTGTAACGGCGCTCGTTGCGGATGAATTCCTGGAAGTCGCCTTTCGGCGGGCGGGCATCCCAGGTAAATTTCTTACCTTCTTCAAGCATCGGATTATAACGGTAGAGCGGCCAGTAGCCACACTCCACAGCGTTCTTCGCGATGGTCTGCGTTTTCATCATGTCGATACCGTGTGCAATACACGGAGCATAGGCAATAATGAGAGACGGACCGTTGTAGGCCACTGCTTCCTGGATGGCTTTCTGCGTCTGAACGCGGTTAGCACCCATGGAGATTACAGCAACGTAAACCGTTCCATAGCTCATGCACATGAAGCCGAGGTTCTTCTTGCCGGCACGCATTCCGTCGGTTGCGAACTTAGCCACCGCGCCGATCGGAGTCGACTTGGAAGCCTGGCCACCGGTGTTGGAGTAAACTTCTGTGTCAACAACGAGGATGTTTACGTTCTTTCCGGAAGCAACTACGTGGTCGAGTCCGCCGTAGCCAATATCATAGGCCCAACCGTCGCCACCGAAGATCCACACTGCTTTATCCACGAAGTAGTCCTGCAGTTCGATGATCTTGCGAACAACCACGGCCGTGTCAGCCGAGGCTTCAGCCAGTGCGTTCGGAAGGAGCATCTTCACCGCGTTCTGAGCAGCAACCGCTTCATCGGACAGAACATTGTCCTGACAGATTTCAACGGCTTTGTTCAGTGCAGCAGTCAGGTCGGCATTGGTGCCCATTTCGAGCAGCAGAGCCACCGCGTTGCGGAGCAGCGCACGGTTGTTGTCCACCGCAAGACGGAAGCCGAGACCGTATTCCGCGTTGTCTTCGAACAGCGAGTTCGCCCAAGCCGGACCACGACCTTCTTTATTCGTGCAGTACGGGACCGTCGGGAAGGTGCCGCCATAAATGGAGGAACATCCCGTGGCATTTGCGGTGATCATATGTTCACCGCAAACAAGGGTAACGAGCTTGACGTACGGCGTTTCACCGCAACCCGCACAGGCACCCGAGAACTCGAACAGCGGTTTCTTCATCTGAATGCCTTTAACCGTTTCAACCTTTACACCTTCGAGGTTGTTATCGGGCAGCTCTTCAAAGAAGTACGTATTTTCCACTTCGCCGGCAGCACGCTCAAGGTCCAGAGTAGTGAATTCGAGGGCTTTGGTTTTTGCCGGGCAGGTTTCAACACAGACACCACAACCGGTACAGTCTTCGATATACACCTGAATTTTATATTCGAGGTCGTTTTCGTTCTTCGTCTTAGACTTGATGGTCTTGAAGCTTTCCGGTGCGTCAGCAAGTTCATCCGGACGCAACTGCTTCGCACGAATAACAGCATGCGGACAGGCCATGATGCACTGGTTACACTGGATGCAGTTTTCGCTGAGCCATTTCGGGACACGCGGACCAATACAGCGTTTTTCCAGTTTGGTGGTACCCACGGGGAGTGCGCCATCGAAGGTCATTTTAGAAACAGGAACGTCGTCCCCTTTCTGCTGCATGGTCGGCAGGATTACTTCCTTCGCGAAGTCGGAAGCATCTGCAGGAAGTAGATCAGGTAGCACGTAGGACTCCGTAATCTGAGCAGGAACGTCAACCTTTTCGATCGCTGCAACAGAAGCATCAATGGCTTTCCAGTTCATTTCAACAATGTCCATACCCTTACGTTCGAAGGTCTTTTTGGCATAGTCTTTAATGAGCTGAATCGACTTTCCGGCCGGCAGTACGCCGGACAGTTCGAAGTAGACGGTCTGCATGACCGTGTTAATACGTCCGCCGAGACCAACGTCGATTGCGATCTGCAACGCGTTTACGTTATAGAAGTTAATCTTCCGGTCGATGATGATCTGCTGCTCTTCTTTTGTGAGGTGATTAAACACTTCAGAAGTCGGAATTTCGGAGTTGAGCACAAATGTTCCGCCTTCAGCCAGAGCACCGAGCATATCGTAACGGCCGATATAGGAAACGTTGTGACACGCCACATAGCCGGCGTGCTGGATGAGGTACGGGTAGTTTACCGGACTATCGCCGAAGCGCAGATGGGAAACCGTAACACCGCCGGACTTCTTGGAGTCATACACGAAGTAAGCCTGAGCTGTCATATCGGTATTGTCGCCGATAATCTTAATGGTGTTTTTACACGCACCGACAGTACCATCAGAACCGAAGCCCCAGAATACAGAAGATTTCACGTCTTCCGGCTCAATGTTAAACTCTTCGCCCACCGGGATGGAGAGGTTGGTTACGTCGTCGTTGATACCCACGGTAAAGTCGTGCCATGCGCCGTTGTCGGCATGATCATAAACGGCTTTAACCATGCGCGGCATGAATTCTTTAGAGGAGAGGCCGTAACGACCGCCGATAATTTTGCAGCCTTTGCCTTCAAGCGCAGTAACCACGTCGAGGTAGAGCGGTTCGCCGAGGGCGCCCGGTTCTTTGGTGCGGTCGAGCACGATAATCTTCTTGGCCGTTTCCGGAATGCAATCGATGAATGCTTTTGCGGAGAACGGACGATAGAGACGAACTTTAACGAGACCGAGCTTTTCGCCGTTGGCGTTGAGCTTTTCGATGGTCTGCTCAATGGTATCGCAGGCAGAGCCCATGCAGATAACCACTTTTTCAGCGTCGGCAGCGCCAACGTAGTCGAAGAGATTGTATTTACGACCGAACTTGGCAGCAAACTTGTCCATGTATTCCTGAACGATTTCAGGAATGGCTTCGTAGTACTTGTTGGACGTTTCACGACCCTGGAAGTATACATCCGGGTTCTGGGCGGAAACTTTAACATAAGGAGCTTCCGGCTTCAGCGCACGATTGCGGAAGCGTTCGATGTATTCCGGCTCGATCATCTCTTTGAGATCATCATACTCGATCATTTCAACTTTCTGCAGCTCGTGGGACGTACGGAACCCGTCGAAGAAGTTCAGGAAAGGAACCTGAGCTTTCAAGGTGGCGAGGTGAGCGATGGTCGCCATATCCATGGTTTCCTGAATGGAACTTGCAGCCGTCATGGCCCAACCGGTATTACGCACGGACATCACGTCGGAGTGATCACCGAAAATGGAGAGCGACTGAGCCGCAAGCGAACGCGCGGACACATGGAATACGGTCGGCAGCATTTCACCCGCGATCTTATACATATTAGGGATCATCAGCAGAAGTCCCTGAGATGCGGTAAAGGTGGTGGTCAGCGCCCCTGCACTGAGCGAACCGTGTACGGCACCGGCGGCACCGGCTTCCGACTGCATTTCAACCACATCGACCGTTTTTCCGAAAAGGTTCTTTCTACCGTTTGCAGCCCATTCTTCCGAATACTCACCCATATTGGATGAAGGGGTGATTGGATAAATTGCAGCAATATCAGAAAATGCATACGCAATGTGCGCCGCAGCTGTATTACCATCAATGGTAACCATATTCTTGCTCATTTGGATTACTCCTTGGTTGTTAACATCCCTAATTTTTAAAAAGTACGAAAATTAGTTCTATTTCGCACTCCCCGCCCCGGGCTGACCCGGAGAATCAGCGGATAATCCCACAAAGCCGCACAATTAAAAGTTTTTTCGACCATAATTTTTACGGTAAATACATGTGTTTCAGTTATTTATACACAGTATCAATATGGTTTTTTGCGAAAATATGCGTAAACAGCTCCAAATCCGGACTTTCCATATGATTAAGACGCAGAAGTGGAGTGGAAGCGGATTTTCCTACAGCGAACAAAGCTGAGAAAATGATCGATAAAACATACTTTGCTCAGCAAATAAGCCGTCCTGCACCCCTCCGCCATAAACCACAACGTTACAAAAACGTAGTTCTCAAAGGGAAAGGATCAATAAAGTCTAGATGCTGACCCGCTTGTTGCTTCCAATCATTGGAAAAAATGCGGAACGGGTTTCTGAAAAATGACTACAGCGACGGGCCCTGCCATCCGTGCGATCAATCGATCTCTTTTGCATGCAGGTGTTCGTTTTGAAGGAGTGCGCTGCCGAGTGCTGATTTAAACATCGTCATTTCCGGATTTAGCCCCGCTATATAGAGCCTGTCCCGTCTTGGGCTTAAGCTTTGTTTATAGCCCTATTCGGGGATA
>CAKZQV010000397.1 GCA_937141895.1 uncultured Verrucomicrobiota bacterium | reverse complement strand
CCGCCGTAAAGCAGCTCGAAGGCAAATATCTCGTTCAGGACCGGGTAAGTGGAAAAATCTATGAAAGCGCCCAGTTTCTCTACGTACTTGTTGCGGCCTGCCTGTTTGCGCACTATCCGAAGGAAACCCGGATCGGCTTCATTCAGCGTTTTTATGACGCCGTTTCGACCTTCAAGATTTCGCTGCCGACCCCGATCATGGCCGGCATCCGTACCCCGACCCGTCAATTTTCTTCCTGTGTACTGATTGAATGCGGCGACAGCCTCGATTCCGTAAACGCGACCTCCAGCGCGATCATTAAATATGTCAGCCAGCGTGCCGGCATCGGGATCAACGCCGGGCGCATACGGGCGCTCGGCAGCACCATCCGCAACGGCGAAGCATTCCATACCGGCTGCATTCCGTTTTATAAACATTTCCAGACCGCTGTAAAAAGCTGCTCGCAGGGCGGCGTACGCGGCGGCGCGGCGACGCTCTTTTATCCGCTTTGGCATCTGGAGGTTGAAGATCTGCTGGTGCTGAAGAATAACCGCGGGGTCGAGGAAAACCGCGTGCGTCATCTCGACTATGGCGTACAGTTCAACAAGCTGATGTATCAGCGGATGCTGAAAGATGAACACATCACCCTGTTCAGCCCGAGCGATGTGCCGGGGCTGTATGATGCCTTTTTCCAGGATCAGGAAGAATTTGAGCGGTTGTATCTGCAGTATGAAGCGAATGATTCCATCCGGAAGAAAAAGATCCCGGCACTGGAACTGTTTACCGTTTTTGCGCAGGAACGGGCGAGCACCGGCCGTATCTACCTGCAGAATGTCGACCATTGTAACACCCACAGTCCGTTTGATCCGGCGGTGGCGCCGGTGCGCCAGAGTAACCTGTGTCTAGAAATTGCACTGCCGACCAAGCCGCTGCACGACGTGAATGATGACGAGGGCGAAATTGCGCTCTGCACGCTTTCCGCCATTAATCTCGGGGCAATGGAATCGTTGGATGAATTGGAAGAGCTGTCCGACCTGACGGTACGTGCGCTCGACAGTCTGCTGGATTATCAGGGCTATCCGCTACCGGCCGCGCAAAAAGCCTCGATGGGCCGTCGTACGCTCGGTATCGGTGTGATCAACTATGCGTATTACCTTGCGAAAAATGGCGTGCGCTATTCCGATGGATCCGCCAAGGGGCTGACGCACCGGACGTTTGAGGCGCTTCAGTATTACATGCTGAAAGCGTCGGTTGGGCTGGCGAAAGAGTTTGGCCCGTGCCCGCTATTTGGAGAAACCACCTACTCGAAAGGCATTCTGCCGACCGAGACCTATAAGAAAAATCTCGATGAAATCTGCGACGAGCCGCTGCATCTCAATTGGGATGCGCTCCGTAAGGAAATTGTGGAATATGGCCTGCGCAACTCCACCTTGACGGCGCTAATGCCTTCGGAAACGTCTTCGCAGATTTCCAATGCCACCAACGGCATTGAGCCGCCGCGCGGCTTGATCAGTGTGAAGTCCAGTAAGGATGGCGTGTTGAAGCAGGTCGTGCCGGAATTTGATACGTTGAAAGATCAGTATGAACTGCTCTGGAATATTCCGAATAATGACGGTTATCTGGAGCTGGTGGCCATTATGCAGAAGTTTATCGACCAGACGATTTCGGCAAACACCAACTATGATCCGTCTAAATATCCGGATGGAAAAGTGCCGGTAAAACAGATTCTGAAGGATATGTTGAAGGCCTATTCTCTGGGCGTGAAAACCCTGTACTATCACAACACCCGCGACGGAGCGGCCGACCGTCAGGGCGAGATCCAGGACAATGACTGCGTCGGCGGCGCCTGCAAAATTTAAGAGGAGCATCCCATGGCTTTTTCAACTTTCAGACAAAACAAGACCAACGCACTCGAAGAACCGATGTTTCTCGGCAACAGTGTGAACGTGTCACGCTTCGACCAGCAACGGCACCCGATCTTTGAGCAAATCATTGAAAAGCAGCTCTCGTTTTTCTGGCGCCCGGAAGAGGTCGATATTTCCAAGGACCGCGCGGACTGGCAGTCGCTGACCGACTGTGAACAGCATATTTTCATTTCGAACCTCAAATACCAGACACTGCTCGATTCTGTGGCGGCCCGCAGTGTAAATGTCTGCCTGCTTCCGCTGGTCTCCCTGCCGGAGCTGGAGACGTGGGTGGAAACCTGGGCTTTTGCCGAAACGATTCATTCCCGTTCCTATACCCATATTCTGCGCAATCTGTTTTCAGATCCGAGTGCCGTATTTGATGACATCATGGTGAATGAAAATATTGTGAATCGAGCCCGGGATATTACGCGGCACTTTGATGACATCATTCTGATGTCTCATCTCTATCATGCGCAGGGCGAAGGAACGTATCCAGTGGACGGCCGCCGCATAGAAGTCACGCTGCGTGAAATCAAAAAACGGCTCTATCTGGCGATCTGCGCCATCAATGCGCTGGAGGCCATCCGGTTTTATGTTTCCTTTGCCTGCTCTTTTGCATTTTCCGAACGTGAGCTGCTGGAAGGAAATGCCAAAATTATCAAGCTGATTGCCCGCGACGAAGCCCTGCACCTGACCGGCACGCAGCATATGCTGAATCTGTGGGCCGATGGGCGCGACGATCCGGAAATGGCTGAAATTGCCGCGGAACTCCATGAAGAGGGGCGGAAGCTCTTTCTCGAAGTCGTCGAACAGGAAAAAGCCTGGGCGGATTATCTGTTCAAAGATGGCTCGATGATCGGTATGAACGCCGCGATTCTTAAAGAATATGTAGAATACATCAGCAATCAACGGATGCGGGCCATTGGCTACGAACCGGAGTTTGACATCAAAACCAATCCGCTTCCCTGGATGAACTCCTATCTCGTCAGCGACAATGTCCAGGTGGCCCCGCAGGAAGCGGAAATTTCGTCCTATCTTGTCGGGCAGGTGGACTCCTCGGTGGCCAGCTCCGATTTTGCCGGGTTTGAATTGTAGAGTGTAATTTAGGTAGGGCGCGTCAAGGTCCGCTGAGCACCGAGCGTGCATAAGCTCGCCCGGCGGTCGAGCTCTACCGCCTGACAACGGCCCATTCGAAAGAAAGTGCAACAGCTATGCCGCATTTGATCCATGTCGACGAAGAGATAAAACCGCATGCCTATGAGGAAGCGGACGAACTCAATGTCCTCGATTGTCTGGAAAAATGCGGGATTGAACTGAATAGTCATTGCCGATCCGGTATTTGCGGAACCTGCCGCGTGCAACTGCTGCGCGGTGTGGTGAAATATCCCGCCGGCCCGCCGCTCGCCTATGTCCGCGAAGGCGAAATTCTACCGTGCTGCTGCGAGCCGGTCACAGATATTGAAATTAAGACTTACTAATTCCTCGCGAGGAAGGCATTGCTCAGCTTGCACGGATATTTGTTTTGTGTAGACTGCGCTCTAATCATTGGAAACGAGGACAAGATGAAGGTTTTATTGGTTGGAGATATAGTCGGGAAACCCGGCCGGAACGCATTTACCCAGATCGCCGCGCAGCTCAGAGAGGAAGGCCGCGTTGATTTTATTATCGCGAACGCTGAAAATTCCGCATCGGGTCGCGGCCCGACACCGGAGATTGCAAATGCGATCCTGAATGCCGGGGCCGATGTGATTATTCTGGGCGATCATGCCTGGGACAGTAAAGACATGGTGGCCGGCATTGATATGGAAGAGCGGATCATCCGCCCCGCCAATTTCCCCAAAGGCGCACCGGGCAGAGGCTGGGTGCGGGTGGATACTCCGGAGGGACCACTTGTTGTGTTGCAGCTCATTTGCCGTGTCTTTATGCAACCGAGTTATGACTGCCCATTTCAGATGGCCGACCGTCTGCTGAATGGCCAGCTCAGTGGGGACAGAGTCATTTTCATTGATTTTCATGGCGAAGCTTCTTCCGAGCGCATGGCGATGGGCCGGTTTCTCGATGGTCGCGTCTCCTGCGTTACCGGAACGCACACGCATTGCCAAACATCGGATAATCGGATTTTCCCAAACGGCACGGCCTATATGACCGACCTAGGCATGAACGGTCCGCAGGATTCGGTGCTGGGGCGCGAAGTAGAGCCC
>CAKZQV010000396.1 GCA_937141895.1 uncultured Verrucomicrobiota bacterium | reverse complement strand
CCCGAACCATTTTGCGCACATTATGCAGATGCTCCTGCCGTTCTGTGTGGCGTTGCTCTTTATTCCGCAGGCGGGGCTCTATCTGAAAATTCTGGCGGGGTATGGTTTTCTGGCCTTGCTGCCGCCGATGTTTTTTACGGAGTCGCGCGCGGGTTGGCTGGGGAGTATTGCGGCGGTGGGCGTGGTGTGTTGTCTGATGGCGCTGCGCAGAAGCAAAAAACTGTTTGCGGGGTTGGTGATTCTGGTGCCGCTTTGCTCGGTGCTGCTGCTGGCCGGAGCCTGGCGTTTTTCGGAAACATTTCAGCGGCGCGCAAAACCCGTGGTTGTATTTTTACAGGGACAAGCTGAGGAGGGGCTGGGCAGTGAAGCCCGAGACTTCCGTCCGCAAACCTGGCTGGATACGTTGGACATGATCAAGGAGCAGCCCATTTTCGGGTATGGTCCGGGTACCTATCGGTATGCCTATCCGGAACACAGAAAAAGATATAAGGGAGCGCGCAGTATTGCCGGTCACCCGCATAATGAATATCTGGAGCTGATCGCCGATTTTGGATTAGTTGGGTTTGGACTTTTTGCCTTGGCCTGGATGTATGGTTCGGTGTGGGTTCTGGTGAAATCTCTTAAAGCGGAAGACGCTCGGCATGCTTTTATGGGGTTTGCTTTCTTGGGGGCGGTGGCAGGAACCATGGTGCATTCATTCTTCGATTTTCAGATGCATATTTTTCCAAATGCGATGTTGTTTGCGTTGTTGGCGGCGTTGGCTATTGGGCCGTTGAGGCGCGGAACGCGCCGTTCTGTTGTGGGAAGTAGGACGTTGGATATAGAACGTAAGGTGGCGGACGACGGAGAACAGAAGGCGGAAGGCGGCATGGCTCGCCGAAGTCTGCGAAGACGGGAGAACGACACGGAGACCGAAGCGGAGAGCGTGGGGGGTGTGGTACCCAGTGGGCGGAAAGGAAAACGTTCTACATTCTCCATCCTGCTTTCTACTGCTCTGCTTTGGATGCTGGGGATCGGTTTTCTGGTGCTGACGGCACTTTCCGTTCCGGTTCTGGGGGCTTCCGCAATGAATGCTTTGGCGGATAAAAAGGTGGAACTTTCGCGGAGCCCGGAATCGATGCAGCAGGCCGAGGATCTGTATGCGTCGGCCATTAAGTGGTCGCCTCAGAACTGGCGAGCGTATAGCGGGATGGGGAAACGCGTGCATCATGATCGGCGACATACGCTGGAGCGGGATAAAAAACTTGATCTGGCCCGGGAGGAGTTGGCGTGGTTTGACAGCGCCTCCATTCTGAATCCGAAAGATCCAGAATCCCTCATTGCTAAAGGAAAAGTGTTGTTGTTTTTACACCGGTATAATGAGGAAAAGGACGCTGAACGGGAGCGTGAGGGGCTGGAGCTCATCCATAGTGCATGCGATTTACGAAAGTTTAATGATCTATATTGGTGGATTCTCGGGGTTGAACTGCGTAAGTCGGGATTCTATGAGGAAGCGTTGGATGCCTTCCGACACATGGAAACCATCAAACGCACAAAATCGTCGCGGAAAAATATCCAATGGTTGGAAGCAATGATCCGTAAAGACGAACCGGATGAGGTTTCGGCGCAACCAACCGCAGAGCCTGTTCTGCACGATATCAAGCCTTCCATGGAAGCTTTTAAACCGAACTCATCCGAAACTCCGGATTCTCTCGATGATCTATTTGAACTCATGAAGGAATAATCAGACGTGATCATCATGAAAAATGGACTAGTAAATTATACTAGTTTGCGGCAGATTGTCGGCTGTTGCAGGGGAACACATTGAAAAAGAATATTGTCTATATTGATTCAAACCGGACGACGTCCAATTTTTATCGGCGGTATGTAGCTAACGCACTGGCGATTGCATTTATGGATATTCTGGTCGTATTTCTGGCCGTGCTGGTTGCGAAACTCATGCTGTTATGGATTAATGACATTCCTTTCAGGTTGGGTTACGGGCCTCTGATTGCCCCCGTCTGGGTTGCTGTGGCGGGTATTGCCCGATTACTGCCCGGTTGGGGTATCGGGGTGGTGGATGAACTGAGAAAAATCCAGCATACTCTCTTTATCATGTTCACCGTGGTGCTCGTGGTTTCGTTTTTATCCAAGATCACGATTACGCAAAGTCGGATTGTTTTTCTGATCACATATGTGATCAGCGCGGCTGGTATTCCTTTGGGGCGCACCATGATGCGGGGCTTGATCATTAAAATGGGTCAATGGGGCGTTCCGGTTTCCATTTATGGTAATAAGCAGTCGGTGGGAACGGTAATTGAGGCGTTGCGAGCCGAGCCGAGTCTGGGCTATATGCCGGCATCTATTTTTTCGGATGACATACCGATGGGCTCCGTTGTTGAGGGAGTGCCGGTTCGGGGAAACCTTCACAATGTCACGAGCCAGACTCCGGTGGCGATCGTGACGTCAGGAACTGGGCAATCCCGCCATCAGGAGGTCGAGATTCTTGAAGGGCCGCTTGAAACGTACCGGCGGGTGATCCTGATTCCCGACTTGGAAGATGCGCCTTCGCTATGGGTGGTTCCGCGCGATCTTCAGGGTATTCTGGGCCTTGAAATTACCAAAAACCTGCTCAATCCTTTTGCCCGGATTTTTAAACGCGTTATGGACCTGACGCTCGTGCTGCTTTCGGCCCCATTATGGTTGCCGTTAATGGCAGTTCTTTATGTCCTGATCTGGCTGGAAGACCGGAAGAATCCGATGTTTATGCAGCCGCGGATCGGTCGGGGCGGAGGTACATTCCGAACAGCGAAATTCCGAACCATGGTGCCGAATGCGGAACGGGTATTGGAAAATGCGATGAAAAAGGACCCCGTGCTGAAGCAGGAGTGGGAGACGCATTATAAACTGAAAAAAGATCCGCGAATTACCAAGGTGGGACGTTTTCTGCGTAAAACTTCGCTGGATGAAATTCCCCAGCTGTTGAACGTGCTGAGAGGAACGATGTCCATCGTGGGTCCCCGGCCGTTACCGAAATACCACTTTGATGATCTTCCGGAACAGGTGCGCTTTCTGCGGGACAAAGTTCAGCCGGGGATCACGGGTCTTTGGCAGGTGTCCGGCCGCAGCGAGGCCGGAACGGAGGGCATGGAAAAGTGGGATCCGTATTATGTGCGGAACTGGTCCATCTGGCTTGATCTGGTGATTATTGTTCGGACCTTTAAAGCGGTCTGCGCCCAGCGCGGGGCGTATTAGGTTGAACGTGGAAACCTGAAACTGGAAACCTGAAATTTGTAGGATGATTCTTTAATTTTTCATCTTTGACGAAGAAGGTGGAAATTTAAAAAATCTCTCACGCCTCACGCCTCACGCCTCACGCCTCACGCCTCACGCCTCACGCATTCTGATAATCAATGATGGTCTGGCGGTAATCCTCGGGGTTGCCGATGTCGAAGCGGCGGCCCTGGATGCGGAGACCGGTGAAGCCTTCTTCCTGACGCAGACGGTCGAGGCAGGAGGTGAGCGGAAATGAGCCGCGTTCCCGAGCATCGCGCGCGATGTTATCTTCCAATAATTGGAAAATATGCGGAGTCAGAATGTACTGCCCGAAAATGGCGAGAAAATGACCATCCTGTACGTCCTGTGTGTCCAGGTGCTGGCGGGGCTATTCGATGGACGG
>CAKZQV010000395.1 GCA_937141895.1 uncultured Verrucomicrobiota bacterium | reverse complement strand
ATACGATCATCGATGATTCTCAGCTTAACGCCGGAGTCATGGGCAAGTTCTTCCAGCATGTGTTGATATTCATACCCCTCGTCGCCGCCGGCGTGGGAAATCACCAAAATCATTCGAGGGTCTTCCAGCGTTTCCAACAGCTTGATCGAATGCTCGATCCCTTTGCGCGGTACGATGCGGGTCGGTTGAAGGATCAGAATATCATCTTCCGCAAAACCGAGATCGGCGCGCAACCCTTTGGTATAGCTATCCGGCTGTGGTGGCGGCGTCTCGAAATCGAACACGTTGGGTATCAGTTCGGATGAAAGCCCTTTGCGCCAGGAGAGTTCTTCTCGCGCAGCCTGATTGATGACCACATGCTGCAGTTCATCATCGCGCGGCGGAAAGGCCATATCCAGAAAGTCCGGCACGCCGTTGACCGAGAATCGCACACGCTCCCAGAAAAAATCATGATGATGCGCAATAGACGGAATGCGAGTCTCCGCAAGAAATTCAGTGATGGCCACCCCAAGCGGCACATGCATGGGAATGGTCAGTGAATTTTGAAAGATCAGAATCCGAAGATCAAAACGGTTCACAAACTCATAAAGCGTGGTCTTCAGATATTCCGCCATATCCCGAATGCGACGACTCACGACCGGATCGCGAAACGTTTTCCCCCAGATGCGCTCATTGATCCAGACATTTTCCGGATGCTCAAAATGAGCCTCGGGGACACAGTAGCTGATGTCGGGCGCACGATCGAGTCGACCGGCATACCAGAAGCTCCTGAACTCGTGATCCCATAATACTTTAGCCCCCTTCGCGCTCTCTAGGGAAACACCATCGGTGCCGGCAAAGCGCGTCGAAACAAACCCAATATTTTCGCTCATATTCGCCTCTGAATGATTCCCGAAAGCATAGACGCCTTGAGGTACATGAAAAGCATAATTGTCGTTTTATTGTTTTCCAACACGAAATTGTGCATGGCGGGTTGCTATATGCCACGATCAAACATTAGACTAAAGGCACAACATTAATTGAAGGAATTCTATGGAAACAAAATTCGGAAGCATTGATGAAATACTCGACCTGCTCCCCGCCCTGCCCGACAAGCTCAAGGGCATTCAGGAAACCCTGATCGCCAACCTGATCATGCTCAGCGAAATTCCCTCGCCCACCTTCGAAGAAGAAGCGCGGGTAAAGATGCTGCTGCAACGCATGCTGGAATGCGGACTGGATACCATCTCCACGGATGAAGCGGGAAATGGAGTCGGCATAATCCCCGGTAAAGATCTTTCCAAAAACATCCTGCTCGTGGCCCACGCCGACTCAGTTTATTCCTCCAAAGTAGACCACGCCATTAGCGTTCTCGCCGATGAAATTGTTGGCCCCGGCGTTGCAGACAACAGTCTGGGCATGGCCGTACTGGCCACCCTTCCTAACATTCTCGAAATGCTCGGCATCGAACTCGAAGCCAACCTTATCCTGCTATCCAGCACAAAGGGCCTCGGCCGCGGCAACTTGGATGGACTCCGCTTCTTCATGGATAACAATAAACTTCCGATCGAAGCGGGCATCTGCATCGAAGGTGAAAAACTCGGCCGGTTGAGTTATACCGCCGAAGGGATGTTTCGTGGATTGATTACCTGCCGGATTCCCGAAGTACAGGACTGGCAGCGTGCCGGACAAAACAGTGCGATCATTGCATTGAATGATGTAATTAACCGCATTCTCGAAATTCCAATTCCACGTCGTCCCCGCACCTCCATTGTTCTCGGAGCGGTTCGTGGCGGCAAAAGCTATAACGTAATGGCCACACAATCGAGTCTGCGTTTTGAAGTACGAAGCGAAGATGCTGAAATGGTGAACTCCATACGGGAACGGATAGATGAAATTATGGCCGATGCGCAGGCATCCCATGAAGCGGAGTTTGAATTTGAGATCGTTTCTTCCCGTGAACCGGGTGGCATCGACGTTGGCCATCCGCTCGTTAAAAGCTGCCGACAGGTTATGGAAAGATTGGAGGTGCAGCCGACCATTCGTCCTAGCATGTCCGAAGTGTCCGAATTGATTGCTCGCGGCTTACCGTCGGTTACGCTGGGCATTACCGAGGCCAGCAATCTGCATGACCTAAACGAAACCATCAGTATTAACCCCATTTACACCGGTCTGGCGCAGCTCATCGCCATGCTGCTCGCCATCGACGGAGGATTCTGCAATGAACCTGAACAACTGGATTAAAAATAATACGATTCATCACTCCCAATTCTGGGATCTTAAAAAGCTGGTGGAGGAAAAAGAAAAGCAGGGAATGAAAATCTCGCTTTGTCTACCGACGCTCAACGAAGAAAAAACCATCGGCAAAGAGATTGTCATGTTTAAATCTGAGCTGATGGATCGCTACCCGCTCATCGATGAGATCGCCGTGATTGATTCCGGCTCCAGTGATGCGACGCGCGAAATTTCCGCCAACTTCGGGGCCGATGTTTATCTCTCTTCCGACATTCTTCCGCAGTACGGCGAGAAAAAAGGAAAAGGTGAAAATCTCTGGAAAGCGGTT
>CAKZQV010000394.1 GCA_937141895.1 uncultured Verrucomicrobiota bacterium | reverse complement strand
GCCATTGTTATTTCATTTCTACCGATCAAAACACCAAAAAAATAATGCGCCGGTCTATCCCCCGATTATGACAGAACTGTAATTGAATTAGGGGCAATTTTCTTCGTCCACCACGCGTTGAGCTGTTACAACGCAACTGAAAGGATGGAAAAATGAAATTGCTTACCACTACTTTAAGCTTTGCAACGGGGATCGCATTCGGAGCGGCCACCTACCCGATCGTCGACTCCGGTCAGACATCAGCCATTGGAAGCTATAAAGGTCAGGACGCCCATTATCTGGGTAATGCCCCTTCCTATAAAGACAACGGTGACGGCACCATTACGGATCAGGTCACCGGCCTGATGTGGACCAAAGACCCCGGCGCTAAAATGACTTGGGAGCAGGCGGTGGAGAATGTCTCGAGTTGCAACGTCGGCGGTTACTCCGACTGGCGTCTGCCCTCCATCAAAGAGCTCTATTCCCTGATCAACTTCAACGGACTCGATCCCGATCCGAGGGCTGAATCAACCGGTAACCTGATTCCTTTCATCGACAACGATGTTTTTGATTTCAAGTACGGCGATCCAGCCAAAGGCGAGCGCATCATCGATTCGCAGTTTGCCACGACCGCCATCTACACCAGCACCACCATGGGGGGAAATAAAACCATGTTCGGCGTCAACTTCGCCGACGGCCGTATCAAGGGCTATCCCGTATCCAGCCCGCGCGGCAACAAAACCTTCCACGTGCTCTATGTGCGCGGAAACCCCGAATACGGCCAAAATAAATTCACCGACAATGATGACGGCACCATCACCGACGCGGCGACGGGCCTGACGTGGATGAAGGCCGACGCCGGAAAGGGCATGGATTGGCCGACCGCGCTAAAATATGCTGGAAGCATGGAGTTTGCCGGCCATTCCGACTGGCGCCTGCCCTCCGCCAAAGAACTCCAGAGCCTCGTTGATTATTCCCGCGCCCCCGACTCTACAGATTCCGCCGCGATCGACCCGATGTTCCAATGTTCGGAAATCACGAATGCCGGCGGCAAAAAAGATTATGCCGCCTACTGGACCAGCACCACGCATCTGAGTTCCCGCAGCAATGAATCGGCCGCCTATGTCAATTTCGGACGCTCCCTCGGCTGGATGGAGGATCGACGCAGCGGTGACAAACAACTGATGGATGTGCACGGCGCCGGTGCTCAGCGGTCGGACCCGAAAACGGGAGATGCGTCCCAATTCCCCTATGGCCGTGGCCCGCAGGGCGATGTGATCGGCATCGATAATATGGTCCGTCTGGTGCGCGGCGGAAATATAGAAACAGTCGATGCCCCGGTGGTTAAAGAATCCGGTCAGCGCAAAGGAGGCCGACAGCAGGAACCCAAAAAAAATCAGGAACCGCAAAAAGGCGGTAATCCCTTCATGGATCGCGAAGACCAAAATGGTGATGGAAAAGTTTCCAAAGATGAATTTAAAGGTCCTGACCATCATTTTAACCGTCTCGATAAAAATGGCGATGGATATATTTCATCCGACGAAGCACCGACCCGCCGACCAAATCGGTAGGGCGCGATCGCTGAGCGCGCCTAGGTCAGCTCGGCTGATCTGACCCTACTCCAAATGGAGATCACCCATGAAAAAACTAATATTCATCTCGTCTATTTCTATCGCATCAATCTGCTTCGCCGCGAAACCCAATATTGTCTTCATCTATGCTGACGACATGGGCTGGACCGGAACCTCGGTTGAAATGATCGAAGGCGATGCGTCCACGAAAAGCGATTTCTATCAAACCCCGAATTTGGAAAAACTGGCTGCCAACGGCATGGTTTTTTCGCAGGCCTATTCCCCCGGGCCGATGTGTACACCCAGCCGCGCGGCCGTGCTGACCGGCAAAACGCCCGCCGAGCTCCACATCACCACGCCGGGCGGTGGACGTGAGGACACGTCCCATAAAATGACTTCGCCGCAAACGGCCAACCGTCTGCCTGAAGAACTTCCAACGATTGGAACTATGCTCAAGGCCGAAGGCTATGCTACCGCCCTGCTGGGAAAATGGCATATCGGTCGGCGCGATGATGCGGGCCTGTACGGTTTTGATGTTCATGACGGAGCCACGGAGAATGCGGATAAAGGAACCGACGAAGATCCCAAAGAAATCTTCAGCCTGACACAACGCGGCATTGAATTCATGCAGCAGAATGTAAAGGCCGGAAAACCGTTCTATCTCCAGATTTCACATTATGCCGTCCATTCCAAATTCCAAAGTCGCCCGGAAAGCATCCGTACATTTGAAAAAGCAAAATCCGGAAAGGTTCACGCCGATGCGGTGTATGCCGGCATGACCTGGGACCTGGATGAAAGCCTCGCGCAAATTTTCCAGGCATTGGAAAAACTGAAGATTACCGACAACACCTATGTCGTTTTCATGTCCGACAACGGAGCGGGCGGAAACCGGCGGAAACCGAACAACACCCCGCTCTTTGCCGGCAAAGGCACGCTCTATGAAGGCGGCATTCGCATCCCGTTCATCGTCAGCGGTCCCGGAATTAAAAGCGGATATTGTGCTGAACCGGTCAGCGGCACCGATCTGTTTTCCACTTTTTCAGCATGGTCAGGATCAAAGCTGAAATCAGACGAAGGAGAAAATATCATCCCCCTTCTGACCGGAAATCATGCTGACTTCGAACGACGAAACGATCTTCTGTTTCACTATCCGCACTATGGAAAGGGGCCGGCCCAGAAACCCCAGACCGCCCTGATTTCCAATCATTGGAAACTGCTACGAGACTGGGATGCCGGAACCGACCAACTCTATAACCTGCAATCCGATATCGGCGAAAAAACAGACCTCTCCGCTAAAGAACCTGAGGTATTCAAAAAAATGGTCGCGGCCATGGAAACACGCCTCGAAGAAACCGAGGCTCAGATGCCCACCAAAAATCCGGATTACGATCCGAGCGCGGAATCCCAACGCGAGAAAAAGAATAGAAACCGGTAAGCTAAGATCGCAAAGGTCTGCCCGGCGATCTGACCCTACCGCATTTCAACGAACCAGACTTCATCGCCCGGCTTTAGTTGCGCAAGAATAGACAGATCATTCTCGACTACATTTCCAATCCTTGGATATCCGCCAGTCGTCGGATGATCGGCCATCATAATGATCGGCAGGCCGGAGGGCGGAACCTGAATGGTGCCCATGGCAATTCCTGACGAAACCATCTGTTTAGCATGGCGGAACGAAAGCGGTGCACCATCCAGTCGGATTCCGGTTCGATCAGATTTTGAAGAAACCGAAAATGCCTCGGTTAAAAACGCGTTCAATCCACCGCAGTCAAACCAATCGGCCTCCGGGCCGGGAATGACGCGCAAGGTAGAACAAGCGTCCCGCTTGTTTATACATGCAGCATGCCGATCTTCGGCCAACAAGCGGGACGCTTCTTCTACTTTTAATATATC
>CAKZQV010000393.1 GCA_937141895.1 uncultured Verrucomicrobiota bacterium | reverse complement strand
GGCGGAGCCTTTGACTTTTTCGTATTTCGGTTTGGCGGCGGGATCGTCGTATTCCGGAAGGTTGTAACCCAGCGCCTGCAGCTCGGCGATGCACGCTTTCATCTGTGGGATGGAGGCGGAAATATTCGGCAGTTTGATGATGTTGGCTTCCGGCGTTTTGGCCAGCTCACCGAGTTCAGCCAAAGCATCGCTCATTTTCTGCTCTTCCGTCAGGCATTCTGGAAACTGG
Organism: uncultured Verrucomicrobiota bacterium; assembly: GCA_937141895.1. Lineage (GTDB taxonomy): Bacteria > Verrucomicrobiota > Kiritimatiellia > Kiritimatiellales > Pontiellaceae > Pontiella. The sequence goes on along the minus strand of CAKZQV010000393.1, from coordinate 1,820 downwards.
GAAATGATACGGCCGGCCAGTGAAATATCGCGGGTTTCAACTGCGACTCCCGCTGCAGATGTATACGCTTTAATAATCGGGAGGAGTGACCGGGTCGCCAGGGCCGGCGCCTCGTCGGTGATGGTGTAGATAATCTTTTCGCTCATGGTTTTTCCGTCGGGTTTAGGTGAAAATGAGCAGAAATGTCTAGGAGATCGGCGCCCGCATGTCAAGTCATGCCCGAGAAACAGCACTGAAGAAGTGCGGATTATGCAGACGGCATAATTTCCAATCATTGGAAAAAGAAAACCGGGCGCTCAAACGTATGGTTATTATCTGAGAATGAAAAAAGGGATGAGGTGCGCCATGAAACCTGTTTTTGAAATGATCCTACTGCTGGCCGTTGCTTTGCACTCCGCCCACGCAACAACTTGGTTTGATGACGAAGCAACGGACCCGATCACCGGCGAAAGCATAACGGTGCAGTCTATAGGCTCCTACGGCAGTTATATTTATGAGTGGGATTCAAAATTTGATGCCGTGTACTGGCCGCTCACGACGGAGTCTTTCATCTATTTTAATACGAATTCCGGCTATATTGCTTTCGGAGCGGATTTTGAAGAAATCAGCACCAACGACATTCAGCAGGTTAAAGCGTTTCTAGATCAGAACTATGATCCGGCGCATCCTCCGAAATCCCATATTGAAAAGCTCCAATGGTTGGAACAGGTATACAGCCATCGAAAAACAGATGACACCTTTGAGATTCGATATTACGGCCTGATGAGTTACCTGCATCGACAAGATAAAGAAACCGCAAACACATATAGAAAAATCGCGCTGGAAAAAATCAGGGTCTATTTAAAAACAGCTAAACCCTCGTTCTATCGTTCTCAGTTATATGGGGTCGCGGGGTTTTATTCGAAACTGCTGGGACAGAATGACGATGCGGAACTTTTCTGGTCATCGCCGGAACGGCTGAACTTTGATGATGAAACCACGGAAGCTGCCAAAGCGTATTTGGATCGAATTCTCAACTCGATCCAAAGCGATCAGTTTCAAGCGGGTTATTTCGGCTTAAAGCAGGGCAATTAACCCCATCTATTGACATAAATAAATTAATGTTTCTTCGCCTTGTAGAGTATGCAGATGACGCGGATTTGCACGCTCCGCCGAAACACATCTCTTTCAAACAAAAATACGTTTAATCATCAGCATACCCGAACCAAACAAAACGATCAGACTGGCTGCCATCGGTTCGGGCACCGTCTCACTGATCCAGTCGGAATAGTCGGGTATCGATATGGAAAACGTGGATGTATAGTCCCCTCCGCTACCGATACGAGCGGTATTGATGCCGGCCAGTTTCCAGGTGCCGCCGTCGTTAATGAATGTACCTCCGCCGGAGTCTCCTATACCAACACCAGCCTCATAATCCGTATTTTCCAGATCGAAATCCATCCAGAAACCGGCATTTGATGTATTCCCCCCACCGGCATTATAGTTAAACGTTTCCGTCCGATCTATTTCCTGACTACCCCACCTTTTTGTGCCTTTTCCGGAACCACTATCGGTCCATGAAGACGTAGATGCAGTCCCGACGCAACCGAATCCAACCATCAGTACAGAATAGCGCGGACTATTTTTGTTCTTGGGGACTACATCTCCGGTGTACATATCAAAAAACCCCGGCAAAGCCTTGTCATAGCGAACCAGGGCTAAATCAGCGGTATCATGAAAAACAATTTCCTGCTGATTATACGTGGTGCCATCAATCGAAAGGGCCCCGGTACCGCCATCATCCGCCACATGGGCAGCAGTCAGGATCCAGTATTGGGCCA
>CAKZQV010000392.1 GCA_937141895.1 uncultured Verrucomicrobiota bacterium | reverse complement strand
ACTGCTGGAAAAATGCCGCAGAATCCATCGTGCCGGGCCAATACGAACCCGACCTTTCCACGGTGGACCTCTCCGTACTTTTGATTGCTGAAATTGAAGCACTGAACCGCTTGAGAAAAGCATCCGCCCAATATGCGAACGAAGCCGACTGGTTTAAAAAGGAGCGAGACACCCTCGAGCAAAATATTCTCAACCAGTTCTGGAATGAGAAGGAAAAAGCATTCGTCAACGCATTTCTGCGCGATCAGCAGAGCACCTTACGCGGATTCTGCGCCTTCATGCCCCTGCTCTGGCGCGGCCTGCCGCACACCTACAAAATCAATATCCTGGAAAAAATTAATGAAACCGGAAAATTGCCCGGCGGACTGAGTGTGTTGAGCTGGCGCAAGTCCGCCATGGACGATCGCTCCTTTCCCATCCAGCAGCAGCAGATGGTTTTCCAGGCCCTAAAAACATCCGATCCGCACGGGCAGCTGCTTAACGATTTTTCACGCATCACGCTTCAGGGTTTTGTTGAATGGCACACCTTGGCCATCGAAAAGGAAAAACGATTACCCATGTCCCCGCTACTGGGGGCATTCATTATGAATATTCAGGCGCTGCGCCAATATCGCTATCATGCGAAAGGGGCCGTCAGCGGATACTTTTTTAAGCTGATGCGCAAAGTAAAGGCCGATCGAATGGACCTAGCCGTGATTGCCGCCACCCTCTTCGCCGTCATCAGCGTGCACTTGATTTACAGCGTACTTCACGCGCCCCCGCCCCTGGAGATGCTTGAGGCGCAGATGAACAGCGCCTACGCGGAGCGGGATATAGAAGGCACGCTGGCCAACTGCATGGCCATTATCAAATACTATCCCGAACAGGACGACGTGGCCCTCCACCTCGCCGCCAACATTTCCATCCTTCAGGGCAACTACCCCGATGCAATCGACCTATACGAAAAAGTCCGCGCAGCATATCCCGACAGTCCCGGTCCGATGATTGCGCTCGGCCTCGCCTATCAGCTCCAGGGCCGCTTTGAAAAAGCCGAAAGCAACTACTACGAATTCTGTTACATTTTTGAAGATATCTTTCCCGAGCTCGTCGACGAAGTAAATCGCTTCCGTTACCTCATGCAGGAAGGCTTCAAGACCCCGCCAAAGTGGAAGGAAATGTATAGATATCAGATTATGCATGAACTATAGTTCACCCTTTTACAGTTTTGCAGAGAGAATACATATGAAACTACCTACACTTATATTTTCCGCCCTAGCTTTGCTGATGCTTTCCGGCTGCGGCGACCCGGATGACCAAGCCAAAGAAAAAAACGCCAACCCCACCTTTATGTTCTGGTGCTTCCGGAAAGAGATTGTGTCTGACGACTATCACATTCCCGACATGAAAAAACCGGCTGCCGCCTCCTATATTCAGAACCAGCTCAAAAGCATCCCCGGCTATGTAAACAGCGACTATAATCTCAGCACCCAGACCATGACCGTTGAGTATAAAAGCAGTACCGTTCGAAAAATGAACTTCGAAGAAGCCATCGCCCTATCCGGTTTTTCCGTCAACCATCGCCCCGCAAATCCGAAGGCCAAAATTCCGGAAGGACTCAAATAATGAAGATTACCGTCTCCACCGCCCCCCTCGCCGATCAAAAAAAAGATGCGCTGATTATTTTTTTCCAGGGATTAGAAAACGGCCTGCCCTCCGGAAACGCCGCACTTAAAAAACAAATCGATGCCTTCGTCAAAAATTCAGCTTTTAAAGGAAGGGCTGGGCAGACCGCCATTTTTCCAATGGCTGGAAAACAGCTCATCGTTGCCGGCATCGGCGATGCCAAACACGT
>CAKZQV010000391.1 GCA_937141895.1 uncultured Verrucomicrobiota bacterium | reverse complement strand
CAAACGGGCGCCCGTAACCGACATTATGACCAAAGATGTGGTCACGGCAAAACCGGACACCAACCTGCGTCAGGCCTACGACATCATGCAGCAGCATAAAATCGGCAAGCTGCCCCTGATCGATAAAGGAAAATTGGTCGGCCTTTATTCCTACGCGGACGTCCGCCGCCTCATCGAAAATGAAGAACCTCTCTTTAATCGCGACGATAAATACCGCCTGCGTGTCGCGGCCGGTATCGGTCCTGGCGACTACGAACGCGCCGAAATTCTCAGCAACGCAGAAGTCGACGTCATGGTCGTCGATACCGCCCACGGCCACACCAAGGGCGTGATCGACATGGTGGCCTGGGTGAAGAAAAAATTTGCGCACATCGACGTCATCGGCGGAAACATTGCAACAGCCGAAGCCGCGCTCGCCCTTCGCGATGCCGGAGCCGATGCGGTAAAAGTCGGCATTGGACCGGGGTCCATCTGCACCACCCGCGTGGTGGCTGGCGTCGGTATTCCGCAAATTTCCGCGATCTATGCCGCAGCCAGCGCACTTAAAGGCGAAATTCCGATTGTAGCTGATGGCGGCATCCGGAATTCCGGCGATATTGCCAAGGCCCTCGTGGCCGGCGCCGACTCCGTCATGATGGGTTCCGTGCTCGCCGGCACCGAAGAATCGCCCGGCGAAAAAATCATTTATGAAGGCCGTCAGTTTGTGATCTACCGCGGCATGGGTTCGCTGGATGCCATGAAATCCCGCGAAGGTTCTCGCCAGCGTTACGGACTAAGTGATGAAGACGATTTGGTTCCGCAAGGCATTGAAGGCATGGTTCCGTTCTCCGGCTCCGTCAACAAGGTCATGAAACAGTACTGCGGCGGGCTGCAGGCCAGCTTGGGATACTGCGGAACCAAAACCATTGCGGATCTCAAAACCCACGGTCGATTTGTTCGCGTTTCCAGTGCCGGTGCCATCGAGGCGCACGCCCACGATATCAAAATCACCAAAGAAGCGCCGAACTATCGCCGCTAACGCGGCTCATAATGCGTAACGAGTAACACGTAAGCTCTCTCGTTACGAATTACGGATTACGCAATATGAAAGCAGCTCTTATCCAAATGAATCCCACGGTCGGCGCGCTACACAGCAACGCCGAACTGATCGTTTCCAATGCCTGGAAAGCGGCTGAAGCCGGTGCGGAGCTGATCATTTTTCCGGAGCTCGCCATTGCCGGCTATCCGCCGGAAGATCTGATCCTGAAAGATCATTTCTGCGGTGATTGCGAAACGCAGCTGACCCGACTCAAAAAAGAACTTCCGCCGGAACCCGTAGTCGTGATCGGCTCACCGGTTTCCAGAGAGGGGAAAAAATATAACGCGGCCATCGTTTTCCAAGGTTCGGAAATCATTGGCGAATACCACAAAATGCTGCTCCCCAACTATGGGGTCTTCGACGAAAAACGGCTATTTGAAGCCGGAACTAAACCCTTAATTCTCGAAATGAAGGGCAAAAAAGCCGCCGTCCATGTCTGCGAAGATTCCTGGAATCCCGATGGCCTCGCCGTCCAATCATTAGAACATGAAAATATCGACCTTCTGATTAACCTTTCAGCCTCCCCCTACCATCGCGGAAAACTGCTCAACGACCGAATTGATGTTCTGGCGCAATCTGCGCAGAAGCTGAAGACCACCCTGCTCTACTGCAATATGGTCGGCGGTCAGGATGAACTGGTCTTTGATGGGGCCAGCATGGTCTTTGCTTCCGATGGATCGCGTATCGCCCGGGCAAAACAGTTTCAAGAAGATATCCTATACTACGAACAAGGCCGGCAGGGTGCCGACGATACCGATCGTACCGCCTGCTTCCAGCAGGCTCCGCGCAAGGAAGCCCCGCTCCCGGATCTGGAAGAGGTTTACGAGGCGCTGACCCTCGGCCTTAAAGACTACGTCGATAAAATTGGATTCAAACGCGTCGTCGTTGCCCTCTCCGGCGGCATCGATTCCGC
>CAKZQV010000390.1 GCA_937141895.1 uncultured Verrucomicrobiota bacterium | reverse complement strand
GAAGAGGGAGAGGAACAACCATCCGGCCTCCGAGCGCCAGATCAGATAGACCACCCCGTTCCAGATGATAGAAAAAATGGTGATAAAAATCGCGGGGCCGATGGGTGATGATCCTTTCAGGACAACCACGTGTTCGCTGGATTGGGTTTGATCGAGTTTTTGATGGGCCCCTTTTTTGAAGGCGAAGAAAATGATGATGATTCCAACGGTGGTAAAAATGAGCGGAATGAGGCCGAAAAGCAGTTCGGCACCTGTATCGCGGATAATGACGGAATCTTTCGGGTTGGCCGGATTTACGTATATTTTGAATTCATGGCCTTTAGGATATTGACGAACGATGGCGGCTTTGCTTGCGCGACCGCTGCTGGAGCCGCCCGTAAATTTGTACTGATCGCCAAAATATTCGGTTCCGTCTATTACGTATCGGTAGGCAATGTAGGGGCTATAGGTTGTGCTATCATCGCTGTCGTGCGATTTGACTTTGCTTGAAACGACAACTGCGGAAATTTCATCCCAGGTCTTGGCATCCTGCGATTTTAGTAGGGGGGTAATGAATAAGGGCTTTACCATCAGGGCCCCGACCAACGCAAAGATGGATCCGAAAATGATGAGAAACCGTTTTCCGGATTTTGGGCTCATTTCGCTGGGCCTTGCCTCCTTTGATTTGCGTCCGAATAGCCACGGCAATGTGGCAAAGAGGATTCCAAAGCCTGGAAAGATCAGCGTCAATAATAGGCCGTTTCGGGTGCTTCCAATGGTTGGAAGATTCAGCACAGCTTCAGCCGGGTCGGAAGGGTTGTAATAGACGGTTCGTGACTGGCCCTGCTGGAATTTTTTCTCCGCGGCTTTGATTGCGGAAATGGTTTCTGCCGTAAGGAATTTTCGTTTCCCATATCGGTGGGCGGTAAAGCGTTGGCCGTTGACTTCATATTGGTAGGTGAGGTCGAGCCGGAAATCCTCGCCATGGTCTTTTGAGGCGCTACGGATGATGGTGCCCGTGGTTTGCTCCCACTGCTGCATGGCCTGGACTTCTTGCAAGCCGTTCCACTCCTGTTTAACAAACTGAGTACCGATGAAGGCGAAGAAGAGGCCGAATAACGAAAATATAATTTTTCCCGCAGGCCCTCGCGAACCGATGGATGTTGATGATGTCCTCATGGAACCCCCTGAATGAAATGGGGAGCATAGGTTCCAATCATTGGAAAATAAATCGCGAATGAAGGTAAATTCGCAGGTTTAGCCAATGGATTGCGAAAGATGTGCTAGGATTCCATCTGTGCTTTGATGCGCTGTTCGATGTCATGCTCGTAGAGGGCGGTGAGGATTTCGTCGAGGCTGCCTTCCATGACGCGGTCGAGTTTATAGAGCGTCAGATTGATGCGGTGATCGGTGAGGCGGTTCTGGGGATAGTTGTAGGTCCGGATCTTTTCGGAGCGGTCGCCGGATCCTACCATGGACTTACGCTCCGAGGCCTGCTCTTCGGCAGCTTTGCGTTGTTGCTCGTCGTAGATGCGGGCGCGCAGCATTTTCATGGCGGCCGCTTTGTTTTTGTGCTGAGAGCGTTCGTCCTGGCATTGCACAACGGTTCCGGTGGGGATGTGGGTGATACGGATGGCAGAGTCGGTGGTGTTGACGTGCTGTCCGCCAGCGCCCTGGGCGCGATAGGTGTCGATGCGGAGATCTTCAGATTTTATTTCGATATCCACGTCTTCAACTTCGGCAAGAACGGCAACGGTAGCGGCTGAGGTGTGAACGCGGCCCTGAGTTTCTGTTTGCGGTACACGTTGTACGCGGTGGGTACCGCCTTCGTGTTTAAGGGTTTTGTAAACGTCTTCGCCTTCTGCCGAAAAGGAGATTTCTTTGTAGCCCCCCGATTCGGAGGGGGAAACGTCGAGCACTTTGTGTTTCCAGCCTTTGACGTCGAAATAGCGGGTGTACATACGATAGAGGTCGCCGCAGAAAATGCCGGCTTCGTCGCCGCCGGTTCCGGCGCGGATTTCCATGATGACGTTGCGCGAGTCGGTGGGATCGGGCGGAATGAGGGCAATTTCCATATCGCGCTCGGCTTCAGGCAGCTTTTCGGCCACTTCGGCCAGCTCCATCTCGGCCATTTCCTTGAGTTCGTCATCCGAATCGGGGTCGGAAAGAATGGCTTCGGACTCGGTCTTGGAGTTGATCAGTGCCACCACTTTTCCGGCACATCCGGCGAGCATTTTCTGATGCCCGTATTCGCGCATCGTTTCCTGCATCATCTTGGGATCGGACGAAACCTCAGGCAGCGACATCTTGGTTTCGAGTTCGCTGATATTGGATTGTAGCTGTTCTAAATAGGCTTGGTCGACCATGGCTGTACCCTTTGTTCTTATCCACAGGTTACACGTATTAAGTGGATTTAATTGGTAATAATCTGCAAAATCAGAGGATCAAAATAAAGTTCTATAGACGCAAAAAAGCCGAACGTGCTTTCGCAGGTTCGGCTTGTGTGAAGGCAAATTGATTAATACATGCCGTCTGCGAAACGCTTCTTGAAGCGGTCGACGCGACCTTCGGTATCGATCAGTTTTGCACTTCCGGTGAAGAAGGGGTGGCAGCTGGAGCATGTGTTGACATGCATTTCCTTAACGGTGGAACGAGTGGCAATCTCGTTACCGCAGGAGCAGCGGATGGTCGCTTCTTCGTAGTTCGGATGAATATTTGCTTTCATGTTAAAATCCTCTAGTTCTTTAAGGGAGCGAGGTTTTTATATGAACCGACCCGCGTACGCAAGGCTGATTTTTCTTTTTTTACAACTTAGAACGGACGGGGTTTGGTGGACTTGAGCAACGTTTCGGGGCCTGTGGGTAGAATATCCAACCGCTGGAAGATTCCAATGTCTGGAATTAATCGGGT
>CAKZQV010000389.1 GCA_937141895.1 uncultured Verrucomicrobiota bacterium | reverse complement strand
TTTTTGAATGTTGATTTTTGATTTCCGATTTGTCGGTCTGCGACGCTCGTGTTTGAAAGAGGGTATCGGCGGAGCCGTCCCAAAATTCAAAAATCTAAATTCTAAAATCCAAAATTATGTCTATCTCAGTTCTTTCTCGTTACTCTCTATGAACTGTTTAAGCAGGATCATGTTTTCCATGTCGTTCAGGTTTCCCAAGGCATCCGTCAGCTCGTTTTTGCTGACGGAGTAGTTTTTCCTGTTTCTGCTGTGTTCAATTGTCAGGTTTCCTTCAAATCCGTAGGTCATCAGCGATACGGCGGTGGATACAAAATTTCCAAACATTGGAAGGTCCACGTTTTGGGGATCGAGGTTGAAGGTGACGGTTGTGCCTGTTCCTTCTTTTGTTTCGATCTCCGCCGATCCGCCCGTCATTTCCGAAGTCTGGAAAAGGAAGGGGAGACCGAGGCCTACTTTGCGGTGCTCGTGTTTGCCGTCCGACCAGAAGGGGTCTTTGGCTTTCTCGAGTGTTTCCGCACTCATACCTTTTCCGTTGTCCTGAATAACGACCTTTAAATTTGTTTCAGTCTCCTCGACGTTAAGGGTTATCTCTTTTGCATTCGCCTCGATGGAGTTGTGGACCAGGTCCGTAATTAAATCGCTAATCGTGGCATGCATGTTTGGTCATCCGGAACCCGTAAGCTTGTTCCGTCCTATTTTGCTTCAAACTGGTCGATGATCTTTTTCATGTCTTTGGTGCTGACATCGCCGAAGACTTCGCCGTTTACGGTCAGTACCGGCGCCAGGCCGCAGCAACCGATACAGCGGACTGCTTCCATAGAAAATTCACCGTCTTCGGTGACGGTGTTGAGTCCAACACCCAGAATACGTTCGCATTCGTCGATCAGATCCTGGCCGCCTTTGAGGTAGCAAGCCGTGCCCATGCAGACCGCGATCTGGTTTTTTCCAGGTTTGGTCAATTTAAAGAAGTGATAGAAGGTGATTACGCCATAAATCTTCGCGACCGGTATATCCAGAGCATCGGCCACTTCGAACGCCGCCTGGCGCGGAATGAAGCCGAACTCCTCTTGTACGCGATGCAGGACCATAATCAGGTTGCCCGGTTTTTCTTTCCACTGTTCAATAAAAGTATCGATTTCCGGTGTGAGTAGTTTTTCTGCAGTTTCGGTCATATCTTATCCTCCAAAGGATCTCATTCTTTACGTTAAATCTAGTCTTCCCCTGGCTAGTCCCATTCCAGCCCCTGGCCGAATTCCCTGGTTGTCAGCCCCGGCTTGAACCCCCGGTTCATTGCGCTTTTTGAGACCCTATCTCAACAGCGCGACCGTGTTGTTTCTAAAGGGATGAGGAATAAAGGCATAGGGGTAGTAGGTAAATAAAAAAAAGTCGTTTCGCGTTGTTTATACGGTGTTTCGGTAATATTAATTACATAAACACGTCATATAATTTTAAATAAAGTTATGTCGATAACAATAAATGGAGTTTTTCAATGGGTGGAAATCAGGAAGTCATTCGGCGGCTGGCCAAATATCGCAACGTCATGCAGAAGATGAAGGCCCTTGGACTTGTGAAAGTTTTTTCCGATAATCTGGCCGATGCCTGCGGCGTATCAGCTTCGCTCGTCCGCAAAGATTTTTCAATGTTTAGCATCACCGGGAACAAACGCGGGGGCTACCGGATTGATGATATTGTGGGAAAGCTCAATCTGTTGTTGGGAAAAGATAAGAAACAGAAGATCGTCATTGTCGGCTGTGGAAAACTCGGGCAGGCGCTGATGAACCATAACGGATTTCCAAGGGTTGGAATCCGGGTGGTGGCCGCTTTTGACTCAGATCCTGAGATTCTCGACGCCGAGGCACCGATCCCGATTTTTCATGTGAAGCGCATCCGCGAATATATTGATGCCAATAAAATCAAAGTGGCTGCGCTGACCGTTCCTGAGCCCGCCGCGCTGGGGATGGTTGAAACGCTCAAGAAAACCTGCTGCCGCGGGGTTATCAACTTTGCACCAATTGCCTTGAAAGGCGCAGACGATTTCATGATTCAGAACATTAATATCGAGCAGGAAATCGAAAACCTGTTCTACAACATTCACTTTGCTGAGACGCACCGTCCTGGGACCTAAAGTACAGGACGAGGACGGCTAGGCTGGATTGCGGTTCAGGAAATCCTTATAGGCACAGGTAATGCCTTCTTTAAGATCCGTGTTCGGCTCCCAGCCGAGATTCCGAAGTTTGGAAGAATCCATCAGTTTTCGGGGAGTGCCGTCCGGCTTGGTGCTGTCCCATTCAATTTCACCTTCGAAACCGATGACTTCTTTCACTAATTCGGCCAGATGGCGGATGGAGACTTCGGATCCAGATCCGATATTGATGTGCGACTGCACGGTTTCGGAATCGTCGGTAAAGGCGAGATCTTCATAGGGCACGTTTTCAAGCAGGAATACGCAGGCTTCGGCCAGGTCATCGCTATAGAGAAATTCACGCAGCGGTGAGCCGGTTCCCCAGCAGACCACCTTATCCAGCTTGGCTTCTTTTGCTTCGTGGAAGCGTCGGATCATCGCCGGGAGTACGTGTGAGTTTTCCGGATGATAATTGTCGCCGGGGCCATACATATTGGTTGGCATGGCGGCGATAAAATTGGTTCCGTATTGGCGGTTATAGGCATCGCAAAGCCGAATGCCGGCAATTTTGGCGATGGCGTACGGTTCGTTGGTCGGTTCCAGAGGGCCGGTGAGCAGGGACTCTTCCTTCAAAGGCTGTGGTGCCATTTTGGGATAGATGCAGGAGGAACCCAGAAACAGCAGTTTTTTGACTCCATGACCGTACGCCGCGTGAATGAGGTTGGCCTCAATCATCAGGTTTTCATAGAGAAACTGGGCCCGGTAGATGTTGTTGGCGTTGATGCCACCGACCTTGGCGGCAACCACCACCACGTAGTCCGGCTGTTCTTCTTTGAAGAACGTTTCAACATCCGCCTGACTGGTGAGATCCAAATCTGCATGGGTGCGCCCCAGCAGATTGGAGTAGCCCTTGGATTCAAGGGCCCGCCAGATGGCAGAACCTACGAGACCGCGGTGGCCGGCAATATAGATCTTCGCGTCTTTTTCCATGGAGTTTAAAAGCCCAGTTCGTAGTTCGGATTATCCAGCAGACGAAGATCGCCGTCGGTCATAATCTGAACGAGCTCTTCAAATTTCACTTCGGGTACCCAGCCGAGCTGACGCTTGGCTTTGGCGGGGTCGCCCAGCAGCTGTTCAACTTCGCATGGACGGTAATATTTCGGGTCGATACGCACGACCGCTTTTCCGGTGGTGGCGTCAATGCCGATTTCCTCGGTCTCTGCGCCTTGCCATTCAATGGTGCGTCCAACATGGGCAAAGGATTTTTCAATAAATTCACGGACCGTATGCATTTCGCCGGTGGCCACCACATAATCATCCGGAGTGTCCTGTTGGAGCATCATCCACATCATATCGACATAGTCTTTTGCATAGCCCCAGTCGCGCTTTGCATCGATGTTGCCCATGTAGAGGCAATCCTGCAGCCCGCGATGAATCCGTGCCACCGCCATGGTGATTTTTCGGGTCACGAAGGTTTCGCCGCGGCGCGGAGATTCGTGATTGAAGAGAATTCCGTTGCTGGCGTGGAGTCCGTAGGATTCGCGGTAGTTTTTCGTGATCCAGAATCCGTACAGTTTGGCTGCGGCGTAAGGAGAGCGGGGGTAGAAGGGGGTGGTTTCGGTCTGTGGAACCTCCATTACTTTGCCGTAAAGTTCAGAGGTTGAGGCCTGATAAAAACGGGCATCCACTCCGGTTTCGCGGATGGCGTCGAGAAGGCGCAGTACACCGAGCCCATCTGCTTCGGCCGTATATTCGGGCACCTCAAATGAAACCTGCACGTGGGACTGAGCGGCCAGGTTGTAAATTTCGCTCGGCTCAATTTTTTCAATCAGGCGGTTGAGGTTGCTGGAGTCGGTAAGGTCCCCATAATGAAGGAACATATTTACATCATCTTCGTGCCGATCTTTATACAGATGATCGATGCGGCTGGTGTTGAACGAACTCGCGCGGCGGATAATGCCGTGCACTTCATATCCTTTTTCCATCAGTAGTTCGGCCAGATAGGAGCCATCCTGTCCGGTAATGCCTGTAATCAGTGCTTTTTTCATATGGTCCCTTTTTAAATCGTACGTTTGATTAATGCCTAAAAATTAAAACTGATCCTATAGAGGATCAGCCCTACATTCAATATTTACTGTGCAGATTTTGTATGCGTTTGGTTGGGGTCAGAAAATAGTGGAGTGGATGAAAAACATGACGGCGAGGCTGAGGTAGAGGCCGCCGGCGCAGGCCATGGGGATCCAGACGAGAATTCGGTGCTTGAAGTGTACGGTCATGCTGCGCTCCACAAACCAGGTGAGGGCAAAGCCTACGGGATAGAGGAAAACATAGGGCACGATCAGAAAGGGTTTCATTGTTTCCAATGCCTGGAAGCCGCCATAGATCATCAGTAGGCGGTGGATGATGATCAGGATGGCCCAATTGATGAATAGACCGGACGTGATCACGTAAATTCTGCCGTATGTGCTCATGCATCTTTTCTATAGCACCTTGAATCCCTTTCTGAAAACCCGCGAATGGACGAATCTTCCGGCTTGGTTTGAATGATCGATTTGGGCAATATCCGCCGGTAATTCTTTATAAGGGGAAAATCATGGCAAAAATGGATAGTGGAATTCCAACAATCACAACTCCCACAATGAA
>CAKZQV010000388.1 GCA_937141895.1 uncultured Verrucomicrobiota bacterium | reverse complement strand
CGAGCCGGGCATGTCGATGCGCAGCCGTCCGCGCATGAAAGTATCTGCGTGGCATTGAATGCCGTCAAAGGTGCTGTACCGGAATGGGTCGAATTGATTCCGCCCGGCACTGTCATCCAGGGCCGGGATCAGCGCACCTGGACCATCACCAATCCGGAAGAGCTGCTCGGCACCTCAAAGAATCATGCCTCCGGAAACGGCGCGGTTCTTGATCTGGAGCACGCCACCCACCTCCGTGCCGGCTATGGCGAACCCGCGCCGGCCTGCGGATGGTTTACCGATTATCGCGTAGCGGCCAACGGGGCCATCGAGGCTCAGGTCGACTGGACCGATCTGGGGCGAGGGTATGTCGAGCGCCGTGAATACCGCTTTATTTCCGTGGTGTTTGATTATGATCCGGAAAGCCGGGACATCCTGGTGATCACCGGGGGCGGTCTCACCAACAATAAGAATTTGCGCGTTTCAGCGCTTAATCACCAACAACCAACACAGGAGAATGAAATGGATCAAAAACTGATGGAAGCCTTGGGACTTACTCCCACAGGCGACCAGGCCAAAGATCTGGCCTCCGCGCTGAATGCTGTCCAGACACTGAAGTCTGAAAAGCAGACCGCGCTGAATGCAGCGCAGAACCCGCCGACCGATAAGTTCGTGCCGCAAGCGGATTATCAGACTGCGCTGAACCGCGCCGAAACTGCTGAAGGCAAACTCCAGCAGCAGAAAGAAGCCGGGTTTAAGACCAAAGTGGAAACGGCCGTGAACCATGCGGTTGAAACCGGGAAAGTTGCTCCCGCCACGAAGGACTACCACATCGGTTCAATTAAAACCGAAGAGGCCCTCAATGCATTTGAAGGCACCTACGGGAAAGCCCCGGCTGTTGTTCCGGAAGGCACCCAGGCTCCGACCGGTTCCCCGGAATCCGACACCGCCCTTAACCAGGCAGAAACTGAAATGGCTGACACATTCGGCCATTCCGCTGAAGATCTTAAGAAATATGGAGGCGAAGTATAATGGAACGTATGACTCCCACCCGCTCGGGCGATGTGATCACCCCGCCGATCGCCGCCGCCGCGCGCATTGAAATGGGCAACATTGTCTGCGCCAATGCTGCAGGCTATGCCGTGGAAGGTTCTGAATCCGCCACCCTGACCGCTCTCGGCCGTGCCGAGACAACCTCCGACAACTCGGCGGGTGCTAATGGCGACCTGAAGGCTGAAGTACGCCGTGGTGTATTCAAGCTGGATAACAGCGGTACCGATGCGGTCGATCAGACCTGCCTGGGCAAGACGGTCTATCTGGAAGATGCGAAAACCGTCTCCAAGACCGATAACGGCGGTGCGCGTTCCGCAGCCGGAAAATGTATCGAGATCGACGACGACGGTGTCTGGGTCGAAATCGGTTAACCCCTGATCAGTTTAACTTTTAAGGAGAATCATAATGCTGATTAATAAAACCAATGTGTTAGCGCTGTTTAAGAGCATCGTTACATCATTTAATAAGTCGCTGGCCGAAGCGAAGCCCATGTGGCCCAAGATCGCCACGCGCATTCCGTCCGGAAGCAGTTCCAATAACTATGGCTGGCTGAAGGATGGATGGCCGAGCCTTCGTAAATGGATCGGCGACAAGCACGTTAAGTATCTGAGTGCCTCTGGGCAAACGATCCCGAACGAGCCGTATGAATCCACCATCGGCGTAAAGCGCGATGATCTAGAGGATGATAACTACGGGATCTATGGACCGCTTTCCGCTGCGGAAGGCGCAGCTGCTGCGGCATGGCCTGAAGAGCTGATTGCAGACCGGCTGAACAATGCATTCGAAGAAGGGTGCTACGACGGCCAGCCCTTCATCGATACGGATCATCCGGTCGGAGACGGCACGGTTAGCAACAAGTCCACAAAAAAGCTGGATATTACCACCCTGGCGAAAGCGCAGGGAAGTTACGGCGCAGCGCGCACGGCCATGAAAAAGCTGAAGAACGAAAACGCCCGCCCGCTGAATATCATGCCCAACCTGCTGGTGGTTCCGCCGGCACTGGAGGATGCCGCCAATGCGCTGATGTCGGTCGATAAGCTCGAAGACGGAAAGCCGAACCCCTATAAGGGAACGGCCGAAGTTATGGTCTGGCCTTACCTGACCGATGACGATGCCTGGTTCCTGATGGACACTAGCAAGGCGCTAAAACCGCTGATCTTCCAGGAGCGCAAAAAGCCGAAGGCGGTCTCCCAGACCGATCCTGCATCGGATGATGTGTTCAATAAGGCGGTCTACAAGTTCTCCATCGAAGCGCGCGGCGCTTCCGGATTCGGGTTCTGGCAGCTCTGCCATGGCTCGACCGGTGCTGACGCATAAGCGGTGAATTTATAGGAGCCGGGCTTCGGCCCGGTTCCAATCCCAGGAAATAAACGGAGAGACCCATGGCAAAGAACTTTACCAAGGCAATGATTACCGAAGCCGGAAAAGCGATCGGTGCGGCTAAGAAGGCGCTGAAGGATAAGCCGGATGATGAAAAACTCAAAAAGGCCCTGGCCGATGCTGAGACCGAACTCGAAAGAATCAAAGCCGGCTACGCCGAGCAGGAAAAAGCAAACCCTGCCCAGAAAGCTAAGGCGCTGAAGGGCAGCTGCAGTCGCGATGGCTTCTGGCGCGGCGGCATCCAATGGTTCAAAGAGCCCAAAATCGTCCGTCTCGATGACCTCACCGAAGAGCAGGTCAAATTGATCCGGGCGGAGAAACGACTTTCCGTGGAAGAGGTCGAGATCGAACTCCCGGCCGAATCTGAAGAATAACAACTCCCAGGGCGCTCAGGGGCGGCCGCCAAATTTGGCCCCTGAGCGCTTTCAGGCACTGAGGTCGCCAAGTTACCGCTCCGCCGACCTTGTAAACGTATTAAGAGGCAAATACACGCTATTAAACGCTATTCATCGACACTCCGGACTCGAAATTCTCATGTACGCAATAAAACAGGACATAATCGACCGATATTCCGAAGATCTGCTCTGGATCATTGCTCTGCTGCCCGCCGATGAGGAAATCGTCGGCCGCGAGGTGGATCAGATCGACGATACCGCCATCGACCGCGCCCTCTCCGGAGCCGCGAACGAAATCGACACCTACATTAATGCGCGCTACGAAATGCCACTGGCCACTGTGCCGCCGATCCTCATCGACTGCTGTGTTGATATCGCGATCTACAATCTGGCGACCGGCCCGGAACTTACCGACGATATGAAAGAGCGCTACAAAAACCGCATTGCGCTGCTGACTCGAATTTCCAAAGGCACATCCGACCTCGGGCTGCCGAAAGCTCAAAAGCCAGCACCCAGTGGAGGGGCCGGCGTTGTTCAGGAAGGCCGCGGCGATTTTCAAAGCTTCAATCCATAAACCATTATTGTACGAAAGGAGATATACGTGAGAACAACCATACTGACAGGACTTGTTGTGGCAACCTTTATTGCGGCATCGGCCACTGAGGTGACCACCAACGCCTTGAAGGTGCTGCCCGAAC
>CAKZQV010000387.1 GCA_937141895.1 uncultured Verrucomicrobiota bacterium | reverse complement strand
TGGCGTCAAAAACCGTAAGCACGACAATGTCGGTTTCCGGGATGAGCCGCTTGAACTTCGGAATCGCCTCCAGGCCCGGCAGGCCGGGGAGCCCGAGGTCAAGCAGGATGACATCGGGGCTTTTGGAGGGAAGATCCTCCAGCCGCTTGAGGGCGCTTTCGGCATCGTTAAAATCGAGGAGCGAGCGAATCTCTTCGCGAGATCGCAGGGCCGTGGCCACCGTGTCGCGGTAGTTCGCGTGATCTTCAATCAACCATACGGACAAGGGGGGGGTGCTCATGGCAGCTCCAGGACTAAATGGTTTTGATCCGCCTGCGTTTGATAGGTTAGCCGGGCCTGCATTTTTTCCGCGCGGAGTTTAAGGCCATTCGGCAGCGCGCCGGAAGAGGGCGACGTTCCATTATCGATAATTTCGAGTCGTATCGTTTTGTTTGGATTGCTGAGGATAATGTTCACTTCGCGGGCCCCGCTGTGCCTCGCCAGGTTATGCAGGGTCTCTTTGTAGAACAGGAGAAGATGGTGCAGGGTGTCCATGGAAAGCTGATGGGCGGAGAGATCGTTTGAACTGGCGAAGCTGAAGTTAATATCGGCCAGCAAACTGCCTGCAATATCCTGAAGTTTAGCCGTGAGGCTCATGTTGGCTTTGCGGTCCGGGTGCAGCATCCAAACGATGTCACGCATGGAGGAAGAGGTTTCATTGGCGATGTCGATCATGCGCTGAAGGCTGTGTTCCTGGGGAGACTGCGGCTTCACTTGTTCCTTTGCTCCGGCCGCAAGAATCGTGATGCTGGCCAGGTTGCTGCCGACCTCGTCATGTAGATCGGAAGCGATTGTGTTTTTAAGTTCCCGCAACAGTTCCCTTCGCCTGCGTTTGTTCCTGACCATTAAGGCTCCTGCCAGGAGAAGTGCGCCGATCAATACGCGGACAGCGTTTCTTAAGTTTCGAGCCAATCGGTCTTGCTGTTGTGTCCGTTGTTCGGTCAGTAAAGCCAGCTCGGCTTCCAGCTGACCCCTTCGAGCCAGACCTTCGAGCCACGCCTGTAAGGGAATGATTTTCCCGCGCGATCCGTATCCATCGTTCAGTGCTGATTCATTCCATTCTGTTGGGTGCTTTTTATACGAAAAGGAGGTGCTGATTTCCCCCTGGGGAGCAATATTGGTTCCTTCTGCGTAGACCTCCAGCTCAGCCAAGGCAAAGATATAATCGGTAGGAATGCTTTTGGGAAGGCGAAGCGCCTGAAGCCGGATCGCCTGGGCTTTGTGTTTTTTCAGCGGGAAATACACCGGATTGTTTCCAGGGTTTGGAAAAGGGCGCTCCGACCAGTCCTCCACGGTAATCCAGTCTGAATCCTCTTCTTTGATCTGAACCTTGAAGTGAACGGGAAATCCATAGGCCGTACCGTCAGGCCAGCCGGTGTGGTGGACCGGGTACAGGCGGATTTCGTCGATCTCGTGAGCATACTCAAATACCACCTCAACCGTTTCACTGGAGTTTGCTTGCTTTCTTATCGCACCATGCCAACCGCGTAGTACAGATTCTTTCCCATTGTCAAAAAGAGGTTGGCCCATAGAGGTTTGTCCATCTACCAGGAACGTGTCGTGGAAGTAGTTTTTCCATGTCACAGTTCTGGAACTCTTTACCGGTTTTCTCAGAGCCACATTCCGCCCGTCTGAAAAAATGAAGAGTTCAGCGAAAGAGGCGCCGGGGGTTCTTCCAATTCTGGTTACTTTATGAACTACAATACGAAGAAAGCGGATTTTATGTCGATCACCCTGAAAAATTACCGGATACCCATTGGGATCGGGATAGTCTTTATTTTTTCCATCATAAAAAAAAAACGGATCAGAAAAATCTTCCGTTAATGATCCGAATATTTCGAAACGTATGGGAAATCCGGCAGGTTTAAATTGCCGCTTCGCATTTTGAAGGCGCGTGGGAATCAGTGCAATATGATCAATGGGATAAACGGCTTCTAAATCGATGGTAATCGCAGTGGGTTTGTTTCCTTTAAATCCTTGCCGGGCAAACAGTCCCGCGTTTCCCCCGCTTTCTCCCGGTTCGCGAACCGGCAACGCCTGTAGCTCGGTTTCTATCGCCTGAATGCGCTTATCCAGAGACCGAATGCTTTCAGCGAACAGGCCTATTGGCAGAGAGAACAGGCAAAACACCACTAAACACACAGTTGAGAACGATTTACATTGCATACTCACACCATGCCATTTCCTCCGCTCAAAGGCACGCTCTATATACTACGCGATCACGTAGTATCTCTGGAACAAGGAAATAAATACATTAATTTCCGATAGTTTAGGTATTTACGCATACAAGACGACTAGTAAATCAACAAGGAGAGATTGAAAATGAGGAACCTATTAACCTACGCATGTGTTACGGCCTGTTTGGCCGGGGCATTGAACGCCGGGGCTCAGACCCTGCTTTTCGAAGACACATTTGATCGGGGGGTGAATACCAACGATCTGAACTATGCCTCAACCAACGGGATGTCAGGTTCTTTGGGGGTATTGACCTATGCTTACACGAACCGGAACTCGACAGTCACCAACGCGTTGGCGATCATTAATGATCAACTCAGGGTCCAAGGCAAGACTTCCCCCGCGACGGAAGGTCAGTTGATCTGGATCGAAGATCATAACTTTGTGGATTCCGAGATAACCACGGACGGTTATCTCAGCGTCAGTGTGGACATCGCTTCCTACGCGACCGGAGGATCCACCCGCTGGCTGTCCATTGGCATCGGTCAGGCACTGGCAGAGCTGCAGGCGCAGGCGGGAACGGGTACGAATCCCGAGTCATCCACCGCCGACCTGGTGGTTGGCTACCGCGGATCGACCGATCGTATTGAGATCTACAAGAACGGTGTACACGATGACCCGGGCGATTCCATGACGGTGGCGGTTCCGGCGCTGGATCCTAGCAATCTGCCCCAGACGATGCGCGTGGTCTGTAAAGTTGACGATTTTAATGCAGCAACCGAAGTGGAATATGATGTCTTCATGGGGGGGGTAAAATATATCTCCGGAACGTTCAATTGGAGCGGAACCGCTGAAAACTATATTTCGCTGAGTGGCAATACATCACAGAACAGCAACTTTGATAACCTGCGGATCGAATCTCAAGTTGGAGATACGAACGGTGTGCCGAGTGCACCGATCGGCCTGGTGGCTACCGGTACAGTTGATTCGATTGAGCTCAGTTGGACCACAAACTCCGAACCGGATTTGGCCATTTATAAGGTTTACCGCGGTGATTCCGCGTCGAGCGCAACCAACTTGATTGCAACCACGGAAGATTCGTCCTATGTCAACTCCGGATTGTCGGCTGGTGAAACCTGGAGGTACGCGGTTTCGGCCCTTGATACATTCGGGAATGAATCAGCCTTGAGTTCAGTTATTTCCGCTTCGACGGAAGAGCTCGACGCATCTATTTTATACTTCGAAACCTTTGTTGGCGAAAGCGCGGCGATCGTAGACTACGGCGGGTTTACCGCTTATAAGGACGACGGCACGGATCTTACCACGTCGACCTCCGACCCTATGCGGGTAAACATCGCGAACAATAACTATTACGTGTTCATCGCATCCGGCGCTGCTAATGCAGGTGACAGCTATGCCATGATTTCGGGGGCCGGCAGCATTGATCCCACCGCTTACGCAAACAATCTGACCGTCTCCTTTAATTCCGACTCGACGGATGAGGGTAGTAACGATCCCGAGATGGGGTGGAGAGTTCTGGCCAAAGTGGGGTCGACGATTTACGCGTCCGACTTCTTTGAAATTGCTGTAGGTACCCCTACCGAGAAAAGCATCGTCGTATCGGACGCAGTCTGGCATGTCTGGGCCGGTGAGACAGATCTCTCCGATGGCTTCGACATTGCCAACATTGACGCAGGCGCGGGAGTCACTCTTGCACCGGGCACCATCAGCGACTTTGGCGTATTGGCCATTGATGGGGCTACCGGCAACGACCGGATGCGGTTCCGCGATATCACCATCAGCGGCACGGATGCTGATACCGACCCGGGCACTCAGACGCTGACGATTGAAAGCGCCGGAGCCAATGTGCTGGTCGGAACCGCGAGCACCAACATGAACAGTGCTTCGCTATACACGCTGCAGGGCAGCGATTCATTAATCTTCACAAACTGGGTGGATCTGGGCTCCACGACCGGAGTTTCATCTGCCACTTGGGAGATTCCTGCGACTAACGATGTCCACTTCTTCAGGCTGCTGGGTGAATAATGTGTTAGGCCGAAAAGCCGGAAATTTTTTTCACTCATGGTGGGTGAAATAGAAGGAAAAACGAAAAAGGAGAAAAACATGAAAAATAAACAAGGAGATCAAATGAAGATACGAACCATAAACAAAGGGCTGCTGGCGGGTATAGCGGCCCTGGCCCTGAGCGGCGTCTCCGCTCAGGCAGAGATCATTTACACTGAAGTCTTTAACAATACATCTGGCGGCAACGAGGCGCTTTCCGCCGGCTACGGCGGGTTCACTGGTTATAGAGATGACGGGACGGATTTTACTGGTTCGACCGGCGACCCTTTGACGGTGAACCAGAATGGCTTCATTTTCATCGGATCCGGCGCCGCTAATCAGGGCGACAGCTATGCCTTGCTTTCGGGGGCCGGCAGCGTCGATCCCACGGCTTACCAAAACGATCTGACCATCGCCTTTAACTCAAACTCGACGGACGCAAATCCTGCAAATGCCGAGATGGGATGGAGAGTTCTAGCAACAGTGGGTTCAACGATTTACGCATCCGACCTCATCGGCATCACAAGTGTCGAGGCCGTGAAAAGCGTCGTCGTATCGGATGCTGCATGGCATGTTTGGACCAGTGAGACGGATCTGACCGATGGCTTCAACATCGCCAATATTGACGGTGGTGCGGGGATCAATCTTGCTGCGGGAAGCATCAGCGACATCGGCGTGCTAGCCATCGATGGAGCAGCAGGTAACGACCGGATGCGGTTCCGCGATTTTACCATCAGCGGCACCGTTGTTCCGGAACCGGCGACGATCGGTCTGGTTGCAGCATTCGGCGGAGGCATTCTGTTCATTCGTCGACGCTTCATGATCTAATCATGTGCAGAACGTGATAGTCCACACACCTCTTCCTGCCTGGGAAGAGGTGTTTTTAATACCCTTTCACGAGTGAAAAGCTACCCTGCACATGTAAAAGAAAAAATGTCGAAAAACTGGAAAACAAAGCAGAGATCGATGATGAAAATGAAAAACAAACGACTGCTGACGGGGATGCTCAGTGCCGGAGCGGCCCTCGCCCTGACAAACACCTCTGTCCATGCAGAGGTCGTTTACACGCAAACTTTTGAAGGCACTAGCGAGGCAATCGGGGACTGCGGCGGGTTTACCGCTTTTAGAGACGACGGCACGGAGTATACCGCTTCGACGGACGACCCTGTGTGTGTGAACCTTAATAACGGTAAATCTGAAGTTACCATCGCATCCGCCGCTGCTTATAAAGGGGGCAGCTATGCCTTGATTTCGGGGGCTGACAGCATCGATCCCAATGATTTCGCAAACGATCTGACCGTCTCTTTTCATTCCTTTGCATCGGACGACCGGCCGTTCAGTCCCGAGATGGGGTGGCGAGTTCTGGCCACGGTGGGTTCGACGATTTATGCGTCCGATTTTATTAAAATTACAACGACCACTTCCGAAAAAAGCGTGGTGGTATCGGATGCGGTCTGGCATGTCTGGGCCGGTGAGACCGATCTCAGCGACGGCTTCAACATCGACCGCATTAACGGCGGCGCGGGGATCACGCTTCCAGCGGGCACCATCAGCGACTTCGGCGTACTGGTCACCGATGGGGCTGAGGGTAATAACGACCGGCTGCGGCTTAAAGATTTTTCACTCAGCGGCACGTTTATTGCCGAACCGGAAACGCTGGGTCTGATTACAGCTTTCAGTGGCGGGATTATTTTTATCCGCCATCGTCTGAAGGTGTAGTCGCACGCAGAGCGTAATACACTTCGGTAGAGGTTTTTTTAGTACGATATACAAGTGAAAGACTGCCACTCTGTAAATTTGAATGAAGATGAGTGCCGGAAAATAGGAAAACAAAGCAGGGATAGTATGAAGATAAGAACAATAAAAAAACAGTTGCTGGCGGGTATGTTCGGTGCAGGAGCGGCCCTCGCCATGACCGGCACCTCCGCCCATGCAGAGGTCCTTTACTTTGAAACCTTTGAAGGCACAAGCGAGGCGATCGTAGACTACGGTGGGTTTACCGCTTTTAGAGACGATGGTACGGATTTTACCGCTTCGACCATCGACCCTGTGCGTGTGAATATCGCGAACAATAACTATTATGTTTTCATCGGATCCGCCGTAGCGAATGTAGGCGACAGCTATGCCATGATCTCGGGGGCCGGCAGCATCGACCCCGCCACTTACCAAAACGATCTGAGCGTCTCCTTTACCTCAGACTCGACGGACGAAGGCAGTAACGATCCCGAGATGGGGTGGAGAGTTCTGGCCACAGTGGGGTCGACGATCTACGCCTCCGACTTTTTAGGCATTGCTCAAGGTACCCCTACCGAGAAAATCGTAACCGTATCAGACGCGGTTTGGCATGTCTGGACCGGTGAAACATCTCTCAGCGATGGCTTCAACATCGCCAGCATTGACGGCGGCGCGGCGATCACGCTTCCAGCGGGCACCATCAGCGACTTCGGCGTACTGGCCATCGATGGGGCTAATGGTAATGACCGGATGCGGTTCCGCGATTTTACGATCAGCGGCACGGATCTTTCCGAAGCGCCGACGCCGGATCCGTCATCAACACCAAGACCGAATGTTGTATTGATCATGGTGGATGATATGGGGTGGTCGGATATCGGGTGCTACGGCTCGGAAATTCAGACCCCGAACCTCGACTCACTGGCGGCGGACGGTATCCGCTTTCGCCAATTTTACAATACAGCGAAATGTTTTCCGTCACGTGCCGGGCTGCTGACGGGGGTTTATCCGCAACAGAACGGTTTAGATAATTCCGATGCCAATTATCTGGGAAATTCCGTTACGCTGGCTGAGGTGCTGGGCTCCGCCGGCTACCATACCTACGCCTCCGGAAAACATCATGGACTCGATAACCTCTATGATCGCGGTTTCGACCGGTATTACGGCCTGCGCGACGGCGCCAGCAACCACTTCAATCCGGGGCTCCGGCGATCCGGCGAGCCGGAACCGGCCAGAAAGGGTCGACCGCGGACATGGGC
>CAKZQV010000386.1 GCA_937141895.1 uncultured Verrucomicrobiota bacterium | reverse complement strand
GTTTGCCGGAGATATATGAGATAAAACCGATACCCCCCGGACTGGTCAGGCAGTGATTGCAACCGGCGGCATGAAGATTGTTTTTCAAAGTAACCTTGTACTTTGCCCCATCCGCATCCGTATAGATTTGTTCCCGTCTCATGAAATGAGCATCCGGTTGCCCAACGATCTGGGCATGGTTGGTTGTATCAACCAGCAGCGTGCTTCCTTGTGGAAGATCCGGCATTTCGATATCCGGATCGACGGCGGGGGGCTGCGGCGGAGCAATGCGATCGGCACAGCGACGTAATAAATCTGCGATTCCCATATAATACCTCCTGTAAGAAAAGTGGAGCCGTCTCACTTTACGGCTCGATTTGGTTTGATTGCGGGTAAAGTTTCGGTTTTGCGTTGATCTGCTTACTCCAGCGCCGCTTGCATGTCTTGCACTGACGGATCCGGGCATCTGCGGAACGATTCCTTCGAATTCCTTTTGAAATGCTTTTTGTTGACCCGCAGTACGGGCATTTGTGTGGTCGGCCTCTTGGCATACTTTTCACCTCCAGGCGTGAGTAAGACTCGGAGCTTTATATATTTTTCGGTGGAGCTGACTCATTTACTGGAAAATGTTCACCTTAAAAAAGGAGATCATGATGGCCGCATACGTGAAGATAATGAATATGGCGACCTGGAAGATCTTCAGAAATCCTCGAATGTCCTGAGGGAAGTTGGAGGAATCAAAGGTGTTATCCATGATTCTGAAGCAAAGCCAGCTTATCATTGCTTCAAGTGCGATGAATATGCAGATCATGAACAGCTTTTCAATTGCATGCCGGTTTATACGGATCGATTTAATGCTAAGCAGCCGGGACGGGTGACGCGTGTTCGGGGTATTAATTTTTCTACTTTGCCGGGGAATATGAGGTCCCCCGGAGGGGAGGACATTCTTCCCTCCGGGGTAGATTTCAGAGTTTGTTGGTTTACACTTTTTTTTCAACATGACGCATTTTCCATTTCAAGGGTGAACGCTGAGCTCGTGCTTCGCTGTCCTGAGCTGAATGCCCGGGTGAAGTGCGATAGCTTTGCCGGGAGGAACGTCAGCCGTTTGCTTGCCAGCGGTGGCCTGCCACATATCGCCGGTTTTGTTTCGAAGAAGACAGACTCCTGAATCAGTCGGATGATTTTCCATTTCAGCAACAATAGTGGCACTCGATTTTTCACCAAGATGCATCGTCGTGACCATCTGTCCCGGTTTAATCAACATTGCCGTAACACTTTTTCCACAAATATAGAGTTTGTTTGGAAACTGTATTGAACAGTTACGGTGCCAGCAGACCTGCTTCTTCTGCATAGGATCCCAGAAGTTTTCCGCGCCGCATTCGCAGATGTGGCGCTGACTGAGCATCTGTGTAAATGCATGTTTCCACTGAATAGCTGTCACGCGCTGAGATGGTTCATGAAGGCCGACTGTAAACGCCTGGGAAAACAGGGTGCGAAGCTGGACTGGAAGCATCGACCAATGTTTTGCAATGTGGCGATAACCGGGTTCATTAGGCAGGGAATTGCTCAGGTTTTTCGGGTCGAATACGAATACAGGTTTTTTGCCATAGATTTCCTGTGCCGCAATTCCATCGAATACACGAATGTTGAATTCACGTTGCCCATGGAGCGGATGACCGAAACACATCATACTGAAGAGTAGATAGGCCAAGGACTGCTGGTCGGTAATAGTAGATGGCCTCGCTGTTCCCATAACTACTTCCGGGGCCATATAACCAGGCGTTCCAATGATGCTGCCAATCGCATGTTTATCTGCCATGATATTATCATTGTCACAGATCATTACATCTCCGGTTTTCGGGCAGAACATGAAATTGCCGGGTGAAATATCCCGGTAGGAATAACCGGCAATGCCCAGTTCCCGGAAGCATTCCGCCAATTGACGGCAAGCTTCTGCCATAACTCCGAATCCAGGGTGTTCTACTGCACCAGACTCGATATCGGCTAAAGAAATAAATTTGGCTCTGTCAATGAGCTGCATCAGGTAGCCGAACCGCTTTTCGCCGGGGACCTCCACTAATTCCAAGGGCCAGGCAAAGTGTTCAGCACACCCGGCGGCGGGTACGCCGGCCTGCACCAGAAAGGAGATAATAGCTTTTTGTTCCCGGGTGGCGCTTGATTCGTTGTAGTACTTTAGTACTAAAGATTGTCCGTTTTTTTCGACGGCAAACACTTCCCCTTGTCCGCCCTCCGCTAGTTTTCTCGTGATCTTCAGTCCGGGTATTTTCGGTATTGTCATTTTTCATTTCTCCTAGTTTGTTGTTGGTTTTAAGGTTGATGCCTACGAGCGAAATATCGTCACCGCATCCATTTTCGGAATAATCACTGAGCCACTCCGGCAATAGGGCGTTTATTTCCGAAGGGCGGAATCTGCTCACATAGCCCTGCAGGGTTTTGATAAGCTTTACGTATTCTTCACTGGTCGACATTGAGTTGATCAGTCCGTCGGTTGACATCATCAGGAAAGTAATGTCTTTCAAGGGAATGCAGGCAAAATTCCAGTAGTTATTGGCCCGGCGGCTGCACAATGAGTCTGTAGTAGAATCCGTAGGACCTTCATCCGGTTGCACCAGAAATACTGGATTTTCTTCTCGATCCAGATAGCAGATATCTCCATCACCCAATTGAGCCATGTAGGCATAGCCTTGATAAATGAGAACAGAAAGAATCGTAGTGCCGTGCCGTCTGACATGGTCATAGGTCACTCGGAATTGCTCCCACGATTGTTTGATGTTTTCTTCCCACTCATCTTTCAGGTGCCATATGACATGGTTGCTGAAATATTCACCACGGCTATCGCTGGTAGTAGCGCCCGACTGCAAAAACTGCGTTGCTGTTTTTTCCGCCGCTGACGTAGCGAAAAGCGAACCGATATGACTGAAGTGGTAGTCATCGCCCCCGTGCCCATCCGCGACAGAGCAAATGAGGTAGGGGGAGCCATGGAATGAGCCTTCCTTGATAGAAATCGCATCCTGGCAGGTTTTATCGTTCTGAATATGCTCAGCTCCCTGAACACTGGCCGAGATCGTCTCGGCCATTGTATTGTTTTCAGTCCTGTACATTTTAAAACACCTGCAGGCTGGAAACATTATTTACGGGGAGGGGTGGCATCGGTAGGGCAACATTGTTTGTCATTTTGCCCGGTACCGTGGAATTGCGGCTTGCTGTTATTGTTGCTGTCACGGTTGCATATTTGATGTAGTTGACCAGGTCGACCGCATTCTTTGCTTCCAGCACACCAACTTCAGGGTGGTTAGTGAATTTCTCAAGCTGCGCACGATCATAGTGGCTGCCGATACCGATTGATAAACGGATGGCTCGGGAACCCCATGGTTCTTTATCAAGAGCATCTATGGCGTTGTCATAAGAGGTGCCATCGGTGTTTGCTCCATCGGATACCAATACCATTACAGGAGGCAGGCCTCGTCTGGGCATTTCTCCGTCACGAACGGCATCTGCCAGTTTCTGAACAGCTTTGCCTGTTGAAGTGCATCCGTTTGCTACCAGATCAGTCCATGAAACCTGTTCTACATCCACAGCTTCCGGGCCAATATGCCAATCTGCCGTGTTGGCAAATTTAATGCATCGCAAGCGGCAATCCACCTGGGGGTGCTGACTGGCTTCATCTTTCAGTTCCGTAAGGCTTTCGCGCACGCCCTGATTGGCTGACCCCATCGGTAGCCCTTCCATCGAGGATGAGCAGTCGACCAGCAGGAATATGTCTAAACGCCTACGTGCAACTTCAATTTCCGGCTTTACCAGTGCATCATTCAGTACTTGTGGCATTTTATTTCTCCTTGGTTATTTGTTGGTTAAAAATGGGGTGAGAGAAAAATCCTGATCATCGCCAAGGTCAGTACAGGCAAGGCAATTGAGGCATCATTACCGCAGATGTGGAGTTCCACTTTGCGGAACTGGCGGCAGAACGGATTACAAATGCGTGACAACAAATGGGTTAAAGCATTGTTGCGTGTCCGATTCGTTTCTCGAAGCAACCACCATGCAGCGTGTGCCGCGATATACAGATCAAGAATGAAGATGATCAGGTGCATTATTTTCTCCCTAATAATTTCTAATAGGTGAGCGTCTCAGTTTGTTATCCAAGGTGCGGGCGATGTCCGTCGCGGACGCGGTGGTAGCGCTCTAATTCCTCGGCGCGGCGGCGTTCTTCCTCCATACGTCGGCGCTGTTCATCGAGGAAGCTGTTATTCGTTCCAAGTGGATTGTACGGATTGTTGTAGGTCGGATAGCTCATGGTTTTCTCCTTATGTTTGGTTGATTTCTATAGATCCAAACCGTGTCACACTTTTTCAGCGGATGGTCGGTGAGAGCTCTATTTAAAGAGCCGGTATGAAAGGAAGAGGTGGTGTCTCACCTTCACGTTCTGTTTGATTAGTCTTCAGGGCGAAAGGGCGTTCCTTGGCTCTACATGTTTCGTTTAGGCCCAAATGGATTTGCCCTGAAGGGTAAGTGCAAATCCGCGAGAAGACGGGTTTGTGAGGTGATAAAATGACAGAAGCAATGCAACGGGATATGCGGTCAAAGACGGAACCGTTGATTCATGCGATACGGGCGCATGAGCAAGGTGCCCGGGATTGGAGTTTCAGCGGGATCGCTGCACGAATGAATCGGTTGTATGAGGAATTAAATAGTGAATTGTTTGCAGGGAAGTTGCCGAAGGCACTAATTTCAATCGGACCGGATCTGATTATGCGATATGGGTATTACCATGTAGGGCGTGACGGGATCGGCGCGAAACATCGGATACATTTGAATTCCAGACATTTTGGGCGGAGCGAGTCCGAAGTGGGGGTGACGTTGCTGCATGAAATGATTCATGTCTATCAACATCTGTTTGGACATGTGGGCCATCGACATCGATATCACAACCGGGAGTTCGCGGATATTGCAGCTACTGTAGGATTCGAAGCGGAAGTCGGAACGGGCGTCACAAAACAGGTGAGTGGTTGGCTTAGTACCAAGCTCGATCAATTGGGCTTTTCCGCGTTTGATGAAATGATTCCTGACCTGCAGGCCGAACCGATCCGAAAACCGGTTAGGAAAGTGATGTGGAAATGCATCTGTGGGCAGGAGGTCTGGGTGGAAAAGGGCGAATGCCTGGATGCGGTGTGTAAAACCTGTCATTCTGCGTTTGAGCGGCCGGAGGAGCTGATGGATCCGAAAGAGGAAATCGATCTCGCTGTTGCGACGGCGGCCTGACCGCAATCTTTATATATTTCCAGTTCCCATTGTGTTTTATGGAAATCGACGAACTTTGGAAACAACATGAGCGGGATAGACTCTGCGATTTGCTCGATGAAAAACGGGATGAGCTGATTATGCGTTGCCCGGGAAGCCGCATGCATCGTCATGTAATGTCTGAAATTTATGAGATTCGCAGTTGGCTGAGTGTGTCATCAGATCCTCCCGGAGTTACTCGCATTCGCTTTAGGGTCAAAAGCTGGTTTTGATTCATGTTGAACGAAATAGATGTATTGTCATAAGCGGGCAAATGGCTTACCTTTATGCCCATATTATCGTGAGGGCTGTTGTGAAATATCTATTTCTTTGTTTATTTGCATTGTTAGGGGTATCATCTGTTTGGGCGTCGTATTCTACGCCGGATACGGGGGTAAGCTGGACGATGGATGATCTGGTGGCCAATTCCGGTGGGGATGTGACAGGGACGGCTCCAAACTACACGCTTCACGATAACGTTTTCATAAAAGAGTCGGACGCGCTGACGATCCCAGCAGGAACAACGATCACTTGTGACGATTCGGTAGGATGGTTTACTTTAGTTGTTCAAGGAACACTTCTTGCAAAAGGGATAGAAGCCAGCCCGATTTTGATCACCTCCGGTGATGTGCGCGGCGGAACGGATGATTATGACCGAGCCTTGGAAATCCACTCAACGGTTTCAAGCAATTCAGTTATCGAATGGGTGATTTGTGAAAAGGCTGACTACGGTATTTATGTGAATGCCGACAATTCTCTGACTATTAAAAACTGCACTTTCCGCAATAACAACCGAGGTGTGTATGCCTGTGGGCAAATCACCTTTGACGGCTGCACCATTGAAAACAATGGGTCTGAAAGCCGCCCGCTGGGCGGTGCGGGGATCACCATTAATGATACAGACATCACAACGGCCAGCGTGGTGCTGACCAACTGTACCGTCCGCAACAACCATGCCTATGGCGAAAACTCCGGCGGCGGAATCAATCTGAGGGACGGCGACTTGCTTGTAACGGATTGTGAGATAACAGGGAATAATGCTGCGTGGGGTGGTGGTATTATTGTGAATGGACTAGATGTTCAGTCTGATATCCAAATTCTTAATTCGCTAATTAAGGCCAACATCGCAACAGATGGGGGGGGAGGTATTTACCTTTCTGATTACAATGAAACCGACTCATCGATGCTGGTCTCGAATTGTACCATAAGGGCCAATCAAAAATGTTCCGGGGCCGGAATATTTGCAAGCAGAGCATCGCCAGTGATTATGGACTGTATTGTTGAAAACAACGAAACCGATGCGGTCTCAGGAAGTTGGGCAGGAGGTGGACTTGCATTTCAGGAAGTTATCGGTGGTTTGGTTGAGGGCTGTGAGATCAAGAATAACAGCGCTCAGTATGGTGGAGGGATGAACCTTTATTCGTGCAGTTCAACTTCAATTAAGAGCTGCCGTGTACTTGATAACTGGTTTGTGGATTATGATCTCCCAGACAGGAGTACCGAAGGCATTAATGTCGAATCTTCTACCAATGTAGTAGTAAAGAGCTGTGAAATTGACGATAAAGTTTTCTACTGGCAGTCATCCGGAGAAATCAGAAACAACCTTCTCTTCTACATGGGAATGACAGATTCTTCGCCCCTCATTGCCAATAACCGTTTTTCATATATATCTAACGGGTTTTCTCTCTATTTCTGGGGGAACTCCGATCCGCTGGTTGAAAACAATATTTTCTCTGAGGGAGCGTTCATGGACATTCTGGAAGTGGATTCCAATCCGCAAGTCAGGTACAATGTCTTTACACCTCCTCTAAACACAAATGGCGTCTATTGGTATGAATATAACGATGCCTGGCTCGATATGGGTGGCATGAATGATCTGGCCGAGTGTTCCGAGAATTTTTCTGCGGATCCACTTTTCGCGGCCGAAACTGATTTTCACCTGAAATCTCATGGCGGCCGTTGGGATGCTGCTCAAAACAAGTGGGTGTTTGATACGGTCACCAGTCCCTGTTTGGATGCGGGCAACCCATCTTCCGTTTATACCAATGAGGTTTATCCGAACGGTGGACGAATCAATATTGGGCCCTATGGGAATACGACTGAGGCGAGTAAAACCTATCTATCATTGTTTGGGACTGATGATTCGGTCGTTCTACAGTGGCTTGATCGGTATGACGGAGAATCCGGTTTTAATGTCTACCGAAGCAGTAGTCCTGACGAAAAAGGATCCCTTGTTGGAACCGCAGGCGCAAATGCGTTTATTTGGACGGATTCATCGATTTCTTTTGGGCAGGTCTATTATTACCGCGTCTATGCAGACTTTGGAGGCACAGAAAGCGCCGGTTATGCAGATGGCCGCATGGATACCTCTCCCGGTGTTGTGCAGTTTTCCTCCTCACTGTACTCGGCTTACGAAACATCGGGGATGACAACCATCATCGTTGAGCGCGTTTCCGGCGACTTTGGAGCCGTATCGTTTAACTATTTTACTCAAGATGGAACCGCTGTGACAGGATCAGACTACCTGACTGCGACAGGAACCCTCTCTCTGGCGCATGGAGAAACTAATGCCCAATTCACGATCGAAATCCTTCAGGATGCGCTTGCCGAATCAAACGAGACAGTCAATCTGGTGCTTGAAAAAG
>CAKZQV010000385.1 GCA_937141895.1 uncultured Verrucomicrobiota bacterium | reverse complement strand
GCACCTGCTCTGTGCCTATTTGCGGCCTTCGAAGATCGATGGAGCAAAACACGCGCGGGCAATTCTCGCGCTTCTGCCCAACCAGCTTCGGCTCATGATCAGTTCGTTCGCCTACGTGCTTTTCGATCACATCCGGCACACCGCCCTGCGAGCGATCCGCCTAGCCCATGCCACAAGCGCCACCATTCGAAATAAGCTCATCCATATCGGAGCAGTCATCGTCCGGAACACGCGACGCATCCGCTTTCACCTAAGCACTTCCTATCCCCGACAGGAACTCTTCGCCCTCGTCGCCGTGCGCCTCCAATAACTCCGGAAGTGTGCTGTCCCCGGCACCGGAAAAATAACGGAGGGCGATGGCGGAGCTGTGTCAAAATCCGGGAATTTCACCAGAGGCACCCAGAAAAAGCGCCGTCGCCAAGCATCTATCGCGTGCCTTGCGTTCCTTTGCGATTAACCACCCCGTTCATGCAATATGCGGGCTAGAGGTCAGTCCCGAATGGCACTAAGTTCAGGTGATTTTTCCTGCAAACATTAGGTTTTATTAAAATTCACGGATGGCTGAAATTTGAGGGTTTTCAATAGATTCCATTCATCAAAAGCTAAAATGATTCCGTGCGTGTATGATTGATCAGAATGTGGATTATGATTAGAAAAAATAGAGAGCCAATTTGTAGGAAACCATGACCCTGGACTTGATGAATAATGTGCTGTTATCATTGAACAGAAGCGTGCCAACAAGGCTTAACTTAGTGCCATTCGGGTCAGTCCTATGAAATTATGTTTTCTGTTCTAAAAAGGGTTGGCCTTTAGGTTTAGGCAGACGTGCTGATTTTTTACCCTCTCATTACGATCCCTTACTTTTCTGCCTGAAAACTTAAACTTTCCCCCTTTTTTCCAGACATTGGAAAAGATACGGCCTATAAGATCCTTAGTTTTTCCAATCATTGGGACCAATTGAAAACGGGATTTTTTTATGGGACATCTGATTCAGCACCCGCACCCGGGCGAACACACCATTCACTTTCGTGGCGACACGGTCACCTTCACGCTCACCAATAACACCGGTAAAAAGGGTAAGGCCTGGCTGCGCGCCAACATCGGCCACGCCCACACGCGCCACACCGAGATCATCATGCACGCCGAGCAGGGCCTGCCCCCGCTCTCTCGCGACTGGCACGATTTTCCGATGGAATCGAAAGGAAAGAATCAATTCGCCCTCACCCTGCCGCTGCTTGGGGTCGGCCGGTTCGAGGCGAAGGCCTACTTTATTGAAACCGGCTCCGACCTCATTCAGTGGCCCGACGGCGGAAATTCGGTGCTCAAAGTTGAACCGGCGGAAACCTGCGCCAGCAATACGATGTATACCGCTTTTGTACGCCAGTTCGGCGAGGCGAAATATAAAGGGGCCATTGATTCACACGACGAACATGCCATCGAGCAATTGGATCATGCGGGCTACACCGTTATTCCAAAGGCGGGAAAATTTCGGGACCTGATTCATGAACTCGATTTTATCGTCGGCACCCTACGCTGTAAAATTGTGCAGTTGCTGCCGGTCCACCCCGCCCCGACTACCTATGGTCGCATGGGCCGCTTTGGCAGTGCATTTGCGCCGCTCGATCTTTTTGACGTGGATCCGGTGCATGCTGAATTCGATAAATTAACCACCCCTCTTGAGCAGTTTGAGGAACTGGTTGACGAAGTGCATAAGCGCAATGCGCGAGTCTATATGGATATGCCGATCAACCATACCGGCTGGGGTTCGTGGCTGCAGATCAATCATCCCGACTGGTTTGAGCGTAGAGAAAACGGCAAATTTAAATCGCCCGGCGCCTGGGGCGATGTGTGGGCGGATCTGGTGGAGCTCAACCATGAGCACCGCGAATTGTGGAAAGAGCTGGCCGAGGTTTTCCTCTTCTGGTGCCGCAAGGGGGTCGATGGCTATCGCTGCGACGCGGGCTATATGGTGCCGTTCGAAGCGTGGCAGTACATTATTGCGAAAGTGCGGATGGAATATCCGGATACGATTTTCATGCTCGAAGGCCTGGGCGGACATAAACATGTAACGGAAGGCCTGCTGGCCGACAGCGGCATGAACTGGGCCTATTCCGAAATCTTCCAGAACCATGATCAGGGTCAGGTCGACGGCTATCTGCCGGAATCCATTCGGGTGTCCGAGAGCAAAGGCAATCTGATCCATTTTGCGGAAACACACGACAATGCCCGCCTGGCGGCGACCTCGCATACCTTTGCCCGGCTGCGTGTGGCGTTCTGCGCTCTGACGGCGCACAACGGCGCGTTCGGTTTTGCCAATGGCGTCGAATGGTATGCCGACACGCAGATCAATGTGCACAATGCTCACTCGCTGAGCTGGGGATCCGAACCGAACATGATCGACTGGATCCGCCGCATCCACGCCATCATGGAACTTCATCCTTCGTTCCATGCCGGCGGCAAGGTTGAGATCGTTACAAAAAACTATCACAACTCCACCGCGATTCTTCGGACCGATGCAACCGGCGAACATCGACTACTGGTACTGGCCAACCTGAATCACGAAAACAACGGCTTGGTGGAATGGCACGGCGACCTCGCCGGATTTAAAAGCGATCTCCTGTCCACGGACGAAGTTCAGCATACCGGACATTCTCTAGAACTGCAGGCCGGTCAGGTTTTATGTCTGACCGATAACCCGCTCTGGATGGATGACGTTTTCCAGACCTTGGAAACGTCCTATGACGGAACAGAAGCAAGTGAATTCCAGATGCTGAAAGCGAAAACCATGGATGTATTGACTCTCTTAACAAAAAGCCCGTTGGAAGCGGGCGGTACAGCATACGTACCGCAGGCTTCCAGCCTGCCCTCCCCAGAGGCATTTCTTGAAAACCCCAAAGGGGTCTGTGAAGAGCTGGCCGGCGGAAACCCGGTCGTTACTACTTGGCAGTGGCCGCGTGACCAGCATCGCACCGTGATGCTGCCTCCGAACCATTTTCTTTTGGTCAAAGCACCGGTCGGCTTCATTGCTGAAATTAAAAATACGGAGGGCAAAACCCTGGCGCATGAAAAATCGCTGGCCCAGCCCAGCGGCGAAAGCTTTGTTCTTTTCCAACCTTTGGAAACGCCGGAGGAACATACGGATCTCATATTAAAGCTGACCGTTTTTGAAGATGAGATTGTGAAAACCGACGCACCGATCATGCAGCTCTGCCTTGAAGAAAATGCAAAAGTGATCACGACCTGCAAAGCAGGGACCATATACGATAAAGATCGCTATGCCGTATGCACGAACGAACATGGCGCCTTGTCGCAGGTGCGTGTGGCGTGGGGCGATATTCGCAGCAAATATGATGGTTTGCTGATCGCGAATCTGAATCCGGATGTGCCGGTGGATCGGCATACGATGTTTACGCGATGCCGGGCGTGGGTGATCTGCCGGGATTATTCGAACGAGCTAAATCTCGACTGTCAGAAACGTTTTTCGGTTGCGGATGACGGTACGGTGATTTGGGATTTTGCGGTGCCGGTGGGTGAAGGTTTGCTAATTCCTTTGAAAGTGGCGTTGCAGATGCATCCGGATACGAATGCGGTTAAACTCAGCTTTGTGCGTCAGGCAGCCGGTGGCGATCCCGAACATCTGGCGGATCAATATCCGATCACGCTGATTCTGCGTCCGGATATTGAAGATCGGAATAATCATGAAGTGACCAAGGCGATGAATGGTCCGGAAGCCCACTGGCCGAATGCGCTCCAACCCTTGGAAAACGGATTTGAGTTTGCCCCGGCGCATGAACGCCGCCTGAAACTGGAATTAAAAAAGGGCGAATTTCATGCTGAACCCGAGTGGTATTATATGATCCAGCATTTGGTGGACCGCGAGCGTGGCATTGATGGCGAAGGCGATCTCTGGAGCCCCGGTTATTTCAAGATGGAGCTTAAAGGCAAACAGACGGCGGCCCTTACGGCGGCGATCAATAAAGTTCCAACCTTTGGAAAACCGACGCTGTCCGTTCAGGATGAAACGATCTCGATTGAAGAATCGATGAAGCTGGCGATGAAGCAATTCATCGTGAATCGCGATGAATTTCAGACGGTGATTGCGGGTTATCCGTGGTTCCTTGATTGGGGCCGCGATACGCTGATCTGCCTGCGCGGCATTATTGCCGCCGGCTTCCTGACCGAGGCACAGAATATTCTCCTGCAGTTTGCGAAGTATGAAAAAGGTGGAACCATTCCGAACATGATCCGCGGGAATGACGACAATAACCGCGAAACTTCGGACGCCCCGCTCTGGCTCTTTGTCGCCTGTGATGAACTGATGCAGGCGCAGGGAAATCAAAAGCTGCTGAAGGTGGACTGCGGGGACGGCCGAAAAGTTGAAGAAGTTCTGGTCGCGCTAGCCAAGGGACTGATGAAGGGAACGAAGAACGGCATTCTGTTTGATGAACGGTCCGGCCTGATTTTCAGTCCGTCCCACTTTACCTGGATGGACACGAACTATCCGGCGGGCACTCCGCGTAAAGGCTACCCGATTGAAATTCAGTCGATGTGGAAATATGCGCTCAACATGCTGGCCAAACTGGATAAGTCCAACGATTGGACAAAACACGCGAAGTTAGTGGAGAAATCCATCTCGGAATTGTTTCTGGTCGAAGCGGGTGATTTTACGTATTTGGCCGACTGCCTCTCTGCGGAACCGGGCGTGAGTGCGTTTGATGCGGAGCAGGATGATGCGCTGCGGTCAAATCAGCTGCTGGCAGTGACACTCGGTGCAGTGACCGATTCCAATCTCTGTAAACAGATTATAGAAGCGTGCGAACAGCTTCTGATTCCGGGGGCGATCCGCAGTCTGGCGGACCGGCCGGTACAGCACCCCTGCCCGGTGTTTAACGACGGACATCTGCTGAATAATCCGCAGCATCCGTACTGGGGTCATTATTCCGGCGACGAGGATACGCGGCGCAAACCGGCCTATCACAATGGCACGGCCTGGACCTGGCCTTTCCCGTCCTATGCTGAAGCGCTGGTGATGGTGTATGGCGAAGAAGCCAAAGCAACCGCGCTTTCGATTCTTGGCAGTGCATCGGACGTCCTGAATCACGGCTGTCTACGGCAAAGCCCCGAAGTCATCGACGGAAACCATCCGCATACGCAGCGTGGTTGCGGCGCACAGGCCTGGGGCGTGACGGAACTTTACCGCGTGGTCAAGCAGTTAAAGGCGTGAGTAAAGGCTTGTAAACCCTCCGGCCTATTGATTTCATCACGAGAGCAATTAAGGGAATAGAATGGCTGATCAAAAGAAGAAAAAAACGAGCAAAAAAGCCGCAAAAAAGGCCGTAAAGAAAGTGGCCAAAAAAGTGATCAAAAAGAAGGGTCCACGGATCCTTATTGTTACGCCCGAAATTACCTATCTACCTGCGGGCATGGGAAATATGACCAACAAGCTCTCGGCAAAAGCCGGTGGTTTGGCCGATGTTTCCGCGTCGCTCGTTTCCGCCCTTTATGAACTCGGCGCCGATGTTCATGTTGCCCTGCCCCACTACCGTAAAATGTTCCATGTGGATATCGGCGGATTTATTGATGACGAGCTGCTGATTTATAAAAGCAAACTTCCGGACGACCGCATTCATCTGGCGGAGGACCGGATTTTTTATTATCAGGACCGCGTCTACAGTAATTCTGAAGAAACCGATATGAAGATCGCCCTCGCCTTTCAGCGGGAGGTGATTAACAACATTATCCCGACGGTGAAACCCGATCTGATTCACTGCAACGACTGGATGACCGGCCTGATTCCGGCGGAAGCGCGTATGCTGGGCATCCCGAGCCTGTTCACCTTCCACAATATCCATACGGTGAAAACGACGCTGGCCCACATCGAAGACCGCGGGATCGATGCGGCGGAATTCTGGAGCAACCTCTTTTTCCAATGGCCGTCTGCAAACTATTTTGAAGCTCGGGATCATAATCCCGTTGACTTCCTGTGCAGCGGCATTTTTGCCTCTCACTATATCAATACGGTGAGCCCGACGTTCCTGCGCGAAATCGTGGATAATCAACACGCCTTTGTTCCCGGAAATATACAATGGGAAGTGGCGAGTAAATTTCATGCAGGTTGCGCAAAAGGCATCCTCAATTCCCCGGATGCGTCATGCGATCCGGAAACCGATGATTATTTGATCCAGAAATATGGCGTACTGGATCACTATCATGCCAAACGGGCCAACAAGATGTGGCTGCAGGAAAGGCTCGGACTTGAAGTGAATCCGGATGTCCCCCTGCTGCTCTGGCCGTCGCGCCTGGATCCGGTTCAGAAAGGTTGCCAGCTGGTGGCGGAAATTCTGTTCCGCGTGATCGACAAATACTGGCAACAGGGCCTGCAGGTCGCCTTTGTGGCCAACGGGGCCTACCAGCAGATCTTCCACGACATTGTGTATCAGCACGATCTCTATAAACGCGTAGCGGTTTGTGATTTTGAAGAGGGTCTCTCGCATATCGGCTTTGCAGCGTCCGACTTTATGCTGATGCCCTCGTTGTTTGAACCTTGCGGCCTACCACAGATGACAAGCGCACTCTACGGCTCGCTGCCGATCGTTCGCGATACCGGAGGACTGCATGATTCCATCAGCCCGATGGACATTGAACAAGACACGGGCAACGGCTTCCTATTTGAAACATACGATGGTGGCGGACTGGAATGGGCCATCGATCAGGCCATGGCCTTCCACGCGCTGGATGAACACACCCGCGGTACCCATGTGGGGCGTGTGATGAAAGAGAGTAAGGAACGCTTTAACCATGCGGTGACGGCACAGGCCTACATTGATATTTATCAGGAAATGCTTCATCGACCATTGGTTGATGAGGTCTTCGAGAACGCGAAATAGGATTCTTTTTATATGAGAGACCCAAAGCTGGCAAAACTTTCGAATGATCCTTGGCTCGAACCCTTCATGGGGCAGATTGAGCAGCGCGCGGATCATATTCGCTTCGTGGAGGAGCGCCTGACTGGCGGCAATTTGACGCTGGATGATTTTGCCAATGCACATGAATATTACGGACTCCACTTTCGCGACGGGAAGTGGATTTTTCGTGAATGGGCTCCGAACGCAACGGCCATTTATCTGATCGGCGACTTTAGCAACTGGGAGCAGCGCGATGATTTGGCCCTGCACTACGGCGATGGCGAGGGCGTTTGGGAAATTGAGCTCCCGGCCGATACCATCAAACATCTCGACCTTTATAAGCTGAAACTCTACTGGCCGGGCGGCGAAGGCGAACGTCTACCCGCCTATTGCCGCCGCGCCATTCAGGACCCGGAAACCCACATTTATTCGGCGCAGGTCTGGAATCCTCCAACCCCCTATGTTTGGAAATTCCCAAAGCCTGCAAAACCGATCGGTGCCCCGCTGATTTATGAATCGCACATCGGGATGGCGCAGGAAGAAGCCAAAGTCGGCTCCTATCTTGAATACAAAGAGAAGGTCCTGCCCCGCATCGTTGAGATGGGCTATAACACCGTGCAGTTTATGGGCATCATGGAGCATCCGTATTATGGCTCCTTCGGTTATCATGTCTCCAATTTCTTCGCCTCTTCATCGCGTTTTGGTACCCCGGCAGAACTCAAGGAACTCATCGACGCATGTCATGAAGCCGGGCTGGCGGTGATCATGGATCTCGTTCATTCCCATGCCGTGAAGAACGAAGCAGAGGGCCTCTCGCGGTTCGATGGAACCTTGTATCAGTATTTCCATGATGGAGAACGTGGTCGCCACGAGGCTTGGGCAGCTCGCCGAGGCACAGCAAGCCCTCTACGACGCATTCACCCTCGGCAACGCCACCGGCCTGCAGCTCGACCAGCTCGCCGCGATCGCGGGAGTCGAGCGCCTGGCCGCTGTCTACTCGACGGTCACCGTCGCC
>CAKZQV010000384.1 GCA_937141895.1 uncultured Verrucomicrobiota bacterium | reverse complement strand
TCGCCACAAAGAGGCGCAAGAAGCACAAAGACAAAAGTTGCCAGGGTCTTCGTGCTTTTTGTGCCTCTTTGTGGCTACCCTATCTCCTATGAGGTGTGCAGGTGAATAGTGAGTTGATGGTGTTTCCGACCGAGCTGGCGCTGCGGCGTTTTCAGCAGCATGAAGCGCTGAAGCATGGCGTGGTCGATGCCTCCGAACATGTGACGTTTTCCAGACTTCGGAAACTCTGCCTTCCCTATGCCATCATCAAAGGAACGCGGATGGATGCGGCGCAACAAGTGCTGATGCGACGTCAGGTGGTTGAAGTGGCGGCCGGCCATTTTTCCGGACAGGGTGCGCTGGGCGAACTTTCGGCCAATGCACTGGGCGCTGTACTCGATAAACTCATTGCGGAATTAGCCTCACTTCCGACCGATGTGCCGAAAATTATCGACTGGTTTCTCTGTCAGCGAAAGCGCAGCAAGCTCTGGCAGTTGGGGATGCTGGCGAGCGTTTGGCGCGCCCGATTGCAGCAGGAGGGTTTTTCTGATTCGATTGATGTCAATTTATCGATCCTGAAACTGTTGAAAGGGAGTCGGGATAAATGGCCTCCGGTTTTGCGCGACTGCCGTAAATTGACCTTTACATCGATTCGCTGGTTTAATCCGTTTGAAGAGCTCTGTGTTGCGGCACTGAATCAGAAACTTAAAGTCTCCGTGGAGTCGGCACTGCCCCATGCGCACGCCGAGGCGGCTGCCGATCGGTTGGGACAGAGAATCCGTGCCGAGATTATGGCCGACCCTTGGGCGATGTGGGCGGAGGATCTTGGGGACGCGCTGGCCGTCGATAGTTCAGAAATACTGAATTTGTCCGACACTTCACGCATCAATTTTTCGCGCTCAGCTGGAATGTATGGCGAAATCGAAGATCTCGCGCGACGCATCTGCTGGAATTTACAGACCTTGGACATTCCGGCAAACCGCATTGCGCTGATTGTTCCAACCATTGGAAATGTGCAGGATATTATTCCGCACGTGTTCAGCCGTTTTCAAATTCCCTATTTTTTCCGTCGCGGT
The DNA here is from genome assembly GCA_937141895.1 of uncultured Verrucomicrobiota bacterium. Lineage (GTDB taxonomy): Bacteria > Verrucomicrobiota > Kiritimatiellia > Kiritimatiellales > Pontiellaceae > Pontiella. The sequence goes on along the minus strand of CAKZQV010000384.1, from coordinate 2,494 downwards.
CGCCCGGTACTCTCTTCCGCCGTCGTAAAATCTTTTCTGGCCTGGCTGGCTTTTCCGCTCCGGCCGGAACGCGATATGATGATGGATTTAGTGCGAAATCCTGCGCTCCGATTTGATGACCCGGAAGGAGAAATCAAAAAGCTCCTTCAGCAACCGCCCAGACTCAAAGTTTCGAGCAAACCTTTGTCCGGTTTCCAGGCATTGGTACTTTTGAACGAGAAGGTCATTGAGCCGGAAGATCATTTTAATGCAGAGGCGCTGCAGCGTGTGGCTACGGTGCTGGAGCGTATCGGAGATCAGGAACTTCCGCTTGCTGAGTTGATCGATCTGCTCGAAGAGCTGTTGGAAAACGAAACCGTAAAACCGCGGGACCGCCATGAGCAGGGCGTTTGGATTATGAATCCACACGACGCGGTGGGCCTTGATTTTGATGTCGTGCTGTTTGCCGGTCTGAATGAAGGCGAATTTCCCGCCGTTCCGCAACAGGATGCCCTGCTGAATGATCAGGAGCGCTTTTGGCTGCGCAAGCATCTGGAGGAACTGGGACGTAGTTTGCCGAAGATGGCGCTTCCGAAAGCGGACGTTTTATTTGAACAACAATCGGTGCTGTTTTTGACGGCGCTTGGGATGGCGCGGGAACAATTGGTATTTTCCCATCAGGCGGTCGATCAAGATGGTAATGAAAAGGGCGAGGGTGAATATTTCCGAAAGCTCTGGAACCTTTCCGGCTGGCCGGCGCAGGAGAACATTGAATTAAGCCCCTACGACCAATGGCGTTTCCAATCCTTGGAAAATGAGCAGAATTTTATTTCCAACCATTGGAAGTCGCAGCAGTCGATCGCGCCCGAGGATCGTTTGCCGATGCCTGGAGAATCATTCCTTCCGATTATTCCTTTGCCGCTTTGTCGGGCAAAAGATGAGGCGTTGCAAAGTGCAGCGCGTGTAGGGACAACGTCCTCGTTGTCCGAATGTGCTGTGGACAACGAGGACGTTGTTCCTCCAATTAATCACTTAATAAAAGTTCTGCACATCGAAGCGGAGCGCGAAACCTATCTGGAAACAGAAATTTCTGAGCGTGTGCCTTCTAAATATTGTGGTCATGTTGAGCAGTTGAAAGATCAGATTCATCAGTGGTTTGATGATAAACAGGAGCTGAGTCCGACGGCATTAGAAGCGCTGGCGCAGAATCGATATATTTTTTTATTAGAGCGCGTTTTTGGGATTTACGATCCGCGCGTGGCGGACGATACGCCGGATCCGATGGAGCGCGGCGGACTGATCCATTCGATTCTTTGCGAAATCTATTCATCTATGGCTGAAGGAGAATCGGGCATCAAAATGCCGCGCCTTTTTGCAGTTAAAAGTTCCAATGGATGGAAACTTCGTAAGGAAGATGGCGCGGAGGCGATTCCGCTGGTGGTCTTTGATCCGAACCTTGGACCGGACTACGAAACCTTCGCCTGCAAGGTTGCGAATGAAATGATGGATGAAGAGGAGCTGGGCTATCCCGGAGTCTGGGCGGCGGAGCGTCGAAAGATTCTGGAAATGGTGCTCAATTTTGTTCGTTATGATGTGGAAACCTGCCAATCGGAAAATCGTTATCCGGCTTTGTTTGAACAGAAGTTCAGAGCAGAGACTGCTGTGGACCTAGGGTGCGTGAAAACGCACGGCATTATCGATCGGATTGATCTTATTTTTGAGGAAACCGGCGACCTGAAAAAAGTGCGCGTTTTGGATTATAAAGGATCTTCAAAAGCTAAATCTAAGCAAGAGGAGTATGTAGAGGAAATTGTTCAAAACCTCGACTGTCAGCTCCCGGTTTATGCTTTTGCCGCTCAGCAACAGTTTTTCGGTGAAATCAATACGGCCGAAGCCAATGCCCGGACGGAGACGGGTTATCTGATCTATGAACGCGATTTTCCAAAGCTTGGAAAACAGCTGAAGAAATGTCTGATTCCGATGGATGAAGAGGGGATGCTTGATGGATTTTTCCAAACATTGGAAACACATGTTGAGAAATTGAAAGATGGTGATTTCGCTGTAGATCCGCTGATAGCGGCGTATAATGACTATACGTCCATATGCCGCACAGATGCGGTGGATGGGTATAACGAGTAATACGTAATACGTATCTCACGCAGGAATCGTTGAGGCTCTTTTACGTAGTACTCATTTTGAAATGCGTATTAATTATAAGGAGCAGGGGATGCAGATTAAACTTAACTTTTTCGGTGCAGCAAAAAATGTAACGGGGTCCTGCTACTATCTTGAGGCGAACGGTAAACGGTTCCTGATCGACTGCGGGCTTTATCAGGAACGCGATTTGAAACCCCGCAACTGGGCAGACTTTCCAGTGCCGCCTAATACGATTGATGCGGTGTTGCTGACGCACGCTCACCTCGACCACTGCGGACGTATTCCTAAACTGGTTAAAGAAGGTTTTGATGGAACGATCTATGCGACGAGTGCGACGGCGGAAATTGCCACCATCATT
>CAKZQV010000383.1 GCA_937141895.1 uncultured Verrucomicrobiota bacterium | reverse complement strand
GTGCTGCCTGTTTGATTATCTTTTATGCTGCGGGTGCGAGAAGCTCGTTTTGATTTCCCCATAGTGCCCCCTCATGTAGATATACTCGAACCATTCACCATGATTTCAAAAGTTTTTGTAAAGGTCTAATGCTTGCCGTAATTATTGTGGATTAGTGGTTTGAAAAAGCGAGCGGTTGGGGTTTACTCCCATGCTTCCATGTAACTTAAAACTCTGATCTATTTACTGACCTATGTTTGAAAATTTAAGCACTGCTCTACAGAAGACCTTCAAAGATTTGCGCGGGTACGGCAAGCTGACGGAGAAAAACATCAAGGAGTCGATGCGCGAGGTGCGCATGGCCCTGCTCGAGGCGGACGTCAATTTCAAGGTGGCCCGCGACTTCGTTAAAAAGGTGCAGGAAGAGTGCCTAGGCGAAGAGGTGATGGGCAGCATTACGCCCGGCCAGCTCGTCGTTAAGCGCGTGCAGGATCATCTTGAGGAATTGCTCGGCGGTGCGCATAAAGAATTTGATCTGACCGGCAATCCGGCTTCGGTGATGATGATGGGCTTGCACGGCTCCGGTAAAACGACATCGTCGGGCAAACTGGCGATGCGCTGGAAAAAGTCGGGTCGCCGCGTTCTGTTGGTGGCCTGCGATATTCGCCGTCCGGCCGCGGTCGAGCAGTTGATGATTCTGGCGGGGCAGGTGGGCAGCGAGGTGATCGGGCCTGAGCCTGGCGAAACGGTTCCCATGCTTGGAAAACGCGCGGCGCAGTTTGCTAATGATGGAAACTATGATGTTGTGATTTATGACACCGGCGGCCGTTTCCAGGTGGATGATGAGCTGGTGCAGGAGCTGAAGGAATTCAGCGATTTTACCCAACCGAAAAACCGCGTGCTTGTTCTGGACGCCGCGATTGGTCAGGAATCGGTCAATGTGGCCGAAACCTTTCGCGATGCGGTGGGCCTGACGGGTTTAATTCTCACAAAGCTGGATGGTGATGCGCGTGGTGGTGCGGCGCTGTCGGTCCATGCGGTGACCGGTTGTCCGATTCTGATGACGGGGTCGGGCGAAAAGATGGAAGATCTGGAGCCGTTTTATCCGGACCGGATGGCCTCCCGTATTCTGGGCATGGGGGACGTCGTCAGTTTTGTGGAAAAAGCGCAAGGCATGATCGACGAAGAAGAAGCCCTGAAGATGCAGGAAAAGCTCTCGAAGAACAAAATGGACCTCGGTGATTTTCTGAGCCAGATCCAGCAGATGAAAAAGCTGGGTCCAATGAGTAATCTTTTTGACATGATGCCGGGCGATGCTATGAAAATGGATCAGAAGAAAAAGGACGCGATTGCGTCGGCTTCTGAGCTCGAAATGAAGAAGTTTGAGTCGATCATTCAGAGTATGACGCCGTGGGAACGGAAGAATCCGAAGAAGATCGATCGGTCCCGTCGCCTGCGTATTGCAGCGGGGTGCGGGCGCAAGTTCCAAGACGTCAACCAGTTGCTTAAGCGGTTTGACCAAATGGGCAAGATGGGCAAGCAGTTCAAAAAGATGGAAAAAAGGTTGCGGCACCTCAAGAAGTTCACTACAAAGTAGCCCCTTTATCCGGAAAACCGGATTAATTTTCTTAGGAGAGACAAGAAATGGCAGTAAAAATTCGACTTCGCAGAATGGGCTCCCGTAATGCCGCATTCTATCGTGTAATTGTTCAGGACGGTCGCTACGCACCGACCGGTCGTTTCATCGAAACGCTGGGCTGGTATGACCCGAAACAGGACGGTAACAACTTTTCGCTGAACATTGACCGCGTGAACTACTGGCTCGAAAACGGCGCACAGCCGTCGGACACTGCCGCAAGCTTGATCAAAAAAGCGGAAGCCCTTCCGGCTGAAAAATCCGTTTCCGGTGAAGTGACTGAAGAAGAAGTTCCTGCTGCAGCGGTTGAAGCGGAAGCTGAAGTTGCTGAGGAAACTGCAGAAGTAGCTCCGGTTGAAGAAAAAGCTGAGTAATGAAGCAGATTCTTGAATCCATCGCTAAATCACTGGTCGACGCACCGAACGAGGTGCAGATCACTGAAGTTGACGGCGAAAAAACGATTATCTTCGAACTTCGCTGTAACGCCAAGGATGTAGGCAAAATCATCGGCAAGAGCGGAAAAACCGTCGGCGCCATGCGCACCATCATGAACTCGATGGCGGCCAAGCAGGGACGAAAAGCCATGCTCGAAGTGGTTGATTAATAGCTTCCAATGCTTGGAAACTCAAAAGGGCGTTCTAATCGGACGCTCTTTTTTTTACTCTGCGGCTCTGCGAGGAATGATTAGAATGTGTGAAGCTTTAAAGGTTGATGTGATTACGCTGTTCCCGGGCATGCTGAAGGGTTTTCTTGAGGAGAGCATGATGAAGCGGGCGGCGAAGGCCGGGCTCGTGGAGTTCAATATCATCAACCCGCGCGATTTTACGACGGATAAACACAACACGACGGATGATCGCCCGTTTGGCGGGGGGCCCGGCATGGTGATGAAATGCGAACCGCTGTTCGCGGCAATTGAATCGGTGAAGACCCCGGAGAGCCGGGTGATTCTGATGACGCCTTCCGGTGCGCAGTTTAAACAGGCCGATGCCGAGCGTTTTTCCAATGATTGGAACCATCTTATTTTTGTCTGCGGACATTATGAGGGAGTGGATCAACGGGTGATTGATGCGCTGGTGGATGAAGAAATTTCCATCGGGGATTATGTGCTGACCAACGGGGCGCTCTCTGCGGTGGTGGTGATTGATGCGGTGGTGCGGTTGTTGCCCGGTGCGCTGGGTGCGGGGGCGATTGCCACGGAAGAAGAATCGTTTTCCTCGGGAATACTGGAATACCCGCAGTACACCCGTCCACCGGAGTTCCGGGGGCTGGAAGTGCCGGAGATTCTGTTTTCCGGTGACCATGGGAAAATTGAAAAATGGCGCCATGAACAAGCGCTGAAGCGAACCGAAGAACGCCGGCCAGACCTTCTAAAAAAACCGGAGAATTCGGACGCGGAGTAATGGAAATATGGAATGCGGGCGTGGGGACTTTTTAAACCCATATTCCGCCCATTCTGTCCTCCAAGACTCCATTTCTGCATCAAACGTATTTGATGCGGTAAATTGGCGAAAACAACACTTGACCGAGCCGTCCAGTCATATATTATCTGGCGCTCTTTGAATAAATCCAGAAGTGAGAGACTTTTATGAACACTGTAGAAAAAATCAGCCAGGAACAGGCCAAGCAGGACCGTTTTCCGAAATTCCAGATTGGTGACACCATCAAGGTTCACTACTGGATTAAAGAAGGTGGAAAAGAACGTATCCAGATTTATTCCGGCACCGTGATTGCCCGTAAAGGCGGCGGCGTTATGGAATCCATTACCGTTCGTCGTATTTCCTACGGTGAAGGTGTTGAGCGTATTTTTCCGCTGAACAGCCCGAACATCGACAAAATCGAAATCGACCGTCACGGTAAAGTACGTCGCGCTAAGCTGTACTACCTGCGTGATCTGGCCGGTAAGAAAGCCCGTATTAAAGAACGCCGGGTATAATTTTGATTTTCGATTTTTGATCTCTGATTTTCGGAACTCAAGCGCCGTTGGGCTTTTAAACTGAAAGCGTCGCAGACCCTTAAATCACAATTCAAAAATCAGCAATCAAAAATGTCAAAACCTGATGTCCTGCTTTATGAAGAAGAAGCCTGGGCGTCGGGTTTTTTGCGTCTGGCCGGTATTGATGAAGCCGGGCGGGGGCCGCTTGCGGGCCCGGTCGTTGCGGCGGCCGTTATTTTTGATCCCGACTATATTCGTAAAGAATTAGTTCCAACCTTTGGAAAACTGACCGACTCCAAGGCGATGAGTGAGAAGTGGCGCGAGGAATATTTCCAGACATTGGAAAACTGCGCGCACGCCCAAATCGGTGTGGGGATCATTGAGCCGGCCGAGATCGACGAAATCAATATTCTCAAGGCCACACACAAAGCGATGGGGCTCGCAGCTTCTCAGGTTAACGCCGACTTTGCTCTCGTGGATGGTTTGCCTGTGAAGGGACTGCCCTGTGATCATCAAGCGATTGTGAAGGGCGATGCACTTTCTGTTTCCATTTCCGCGGCCAGTATTATCGCCAAGGTGACTCGCGACCATATGATGGTTGAGCTGGATGCCCAATATCCCGAGTACGGATTCGCCGCGCATAAGGGGTATGGAACGAAAAAGCATCTGGAGGCGCTACAGAAATATGGTGCCATACCTGCGCATCGTCAGTCGTTCCGTCCGGTGGCTGAACTGAGGCAGGGTGAATTGTTTTGATCGAGGGACGGGCTCTGTCCCGTCCTAGGACGACACGGAGGTCGTCCCTCCCAGTAATCCTGCAGCCATCTCACCCATCTCTTTTAGCCATGCGGTTTCGGTGTCGAGCATGGCTTTTTTCTTTTCGGGGGTATCATCTTCAGCGCCGGAGAGGTGGTCGAACCCGTGGGCGATGTAGAGGGCGAGCTCGTAGTCGGCGCCTCTTTCTTCCAAGCCCCGTTGCATGGCGCGATCGACGTTAATAATCAGGTCGCCGGTATAGCCCTCTTCTTCGCCGGG
>CAKZQV010000382.1 GCA_937141895.1 uncultured Verrucomicrobiota bacterium | reverse complement strand
CCATAAAGCCATAATCCATCCACCCTTGGTCATCACTCAAAATAAAGACCACATTCGGCTGAGCGGCCCGTCCAAACGAAGCAAGCCCGATGACCGCGACCGCTATAGCCCATCCATATCTATTCATCATTTTCATCCTATTCTATTCCTTTTTTAAATCTCTGATCGATCCCATCGCGCCAGGATTCCGACACCTGACTTGTTCGACAACGTACCCTATATCTGTGTCTTCTGCACAGAGAAAGTATAGGAACCCGATCCGACACGAAGCACCATGCGGCCGTCTTCCTGCTTGAATTTAGAGCGTGGAATGATGCGTCCGCCTTCCGCGACTTCCCCTGTGCTGCTGGCGGGAAAATGCAACTCGGCCGTCGTGTTGGGCGGCACAGTGACCGCCCACTGGAAGGTTTTCCCGTCGATTTTCCAATCACTGGAAATCCGCCCGCGGATGGAATCGTAAAACCCTTTGGCCCAGGTGATGCCGTGCCCGACCTCCGGCTTCATCCGGATTTCTTTATACGCCGCGTTCTCGGTATCAATCCCCAGCATCGAGTAGAACATCCATTCGCTACAGGCGCCGTAGGCATAGTGATTGAACGAATTCATCGAACTCTTGCTGATCCCGCCTTCAAGCGTATAGCTGTTCCAGCGCTCCCAGATAGTCGTCGCGCCCTGTTCAACGGAGTAGCCCCAAGAGGGATAGGTTTTGTTCTGGAGTAACCGATACGCGAGGTCGCTCCGGCCAATCTCGGTGAGGGTCGGCAACAGAATCGGCACCCCGAGGAACCCGACCGAGAGATGATAATCCTTCGCCTTAATGCGTTCGACCAGATGATCCGCTGCCTGTTCGCGCTGCTTTTCGGTCAGCAGATCATAATACAAGGCCATGCAATATCCAGTTTGGGTATTACCTTTTACACGGCCGTCCTTATCGACAAACGAGTCCTGAAAATGTGCGCGGATGCGATTAAACAGATCCTGATATGTTGCAGCATCTTCCGTTTTTCCGATCGCTTCGGCCATCTCCGCCATCAGGTGGGTGCTGTAGGCATAATATGCAACAGAAATCACGTCCTTCGGCGTTTTGGAACCAATCGATAGCCAGTCGCCAAAGCCTGGCCCCAAGCCATTGAGCCCCTTACGACCACACGCTTTAATGTAACGCGCCATTGCATCATAATGCTTTTCAATCACGCGGGTATCCCCATACACGCTATAGATCGTCCAGGGACAAATGATTCCGGCATCGGACCACCCCGGGCTGCCCCGCCCATGCATAACGGGCGCCTGCTTCCCATAGAGATTTCTTTCATTCAGGGTATCTTCGAGATCAACGAGCCACTTGGTAAAAAAAGAAGCAACGTCTTGATGGTAGGTTCCGGACCGAATAAAGATCTGCGTATCTCCGGTCCAGCCCAAACGTTCATCGCGTTGCGGGCAGTCGGTAGGGACTTCGAGATAGTTCGAGCGTTGCCCCCAAAGAATGTTGCTGTGCAGTTGATTGAGCATTGGATTGGAGCATTCGAATGAACTGGTCATCGGCGCATCGGAATGAATCACAATTCCTGTAACCCTATCCAGCGTTGGAGTGCCCGTTAGCCCCGCAATTTCGACATATCGAAAACCATGAAACGTAAAGCTTGGTTCCCAAATCTCTTCACCGCCGCCCTTGAGGATATAGGTATCTGTTGCGCGTGCAGAACGGAGGTTTTTGGTATGTAGCGAACCATCAAGGTTGAGCATTTCACCAAATCGCATCACCACCTTATCGCCGGCTTGACCTTTCACTTTCAGTCGAATCCAGCCCGAGAAATTCTGACCCAGATCAAAAAGATGAAGTCCCGGCTGAAGCTCCGTCACCTTCACGGCCGCGACTTCCTGCGTACGGCGCACTGGCACGCCCGGATACGCTTGGATCAACGGCTGAGTGGTCAATGCTGAACCCGTATTAACCGGCGCCCAGTGGCGATCATCAAATCCCGGGCGGGACCAGTCGGGCATCTCAAGCCGCGCGTCGTAGGTTTCGCCTGCCTGCATGTCGGATCCAAGGATCGGCCCGAACGCAGCTTTCCATGATGAATCGGTGGCTACAATTTCGGAGCGCCCATCGACATAATCGATATGCAACTGCGAGCGCAGACGAATTTTATCTCCATACTGATTCTGGCCCAAATTACTGACATTACCACGGAACCAGCCGTCACCAATAATTCCTGCGATGGCGTTTCCGCCAGGCTGAACCAAATCGGTTACATCGTACGTACGGTAATAAATCCGCTTGTTGTAATCCGTCCAACCCGGCGTGAAAAATTCATCACCCACACGCTGGCCATTCAAATGCATTTCCGCGAACCCCTGGGCCGTGACATACACCACCGCGCGCTTAACCGGGCCCTTGACCTGAAATTCCTTACGCAGATGAGGCGCAGGAAGATAACGTCGGTTTAAGAGTTTCTGCACTTTGGCGGTGACCAGATTAACATCCGCGTTTTCATCGAAGGTCAGCCGCGTTGGTTTCCCCTGCAAGGTGTATTCCAAGGCCAGCGTCTTTTTTGCTCCGTCGGCGGGATCTCCACCCGCAAACGCATTGGTCATTTTGAATTCATATTTTCCAGCAGCCACAAGTTTCTTCAGTTTTTCGGCAAGGTCAACCTGTTGGGAAGGATTGTTAGGGTTACCATAAATCGCCTTGATCATGACAATCTCCGGCTCTTCCAGAACCGAGTCTTCAGGCACCTCGGGGATTTCATCAAAACCGATCCACTGCGCTTTCCAGTCCGTCGGCTCCAGCAAACCCATCGACCACATGGCCGGTTCGCTCCAGTCCGACGCCTTGCCGTCCTGATCCATGACAACCACCTTCCACCAGCACTGCTGGCGGGACGTCAGCGATTTCCCTTCATAGACAATCTGAATGCTCTCATCCGAGCGCACATCGCCGCTGTCCCAGAGATCGCCCTCGTTCTTTTCCAGCTTTTCCGGCGAGCTGGCCACCAGAATGCGATAGGCCTTCTGCTGCTGATCGCGCTCGTCAGATTCAAGCTGCCAGCTGAGGCGCGGTTGGAGCACGTCGATGCCCAAGGGGTTGACATGATATTCGCAACGTAAGTGCGTCGGGCTGACCGCACCCAAACAGGATAGGGAGGTAAAAAATAGTATTGTAACTAATATATGTTGAATTGATTTTTTCATGTTTCTTTCTCGTGGACTTATTTTTGTGGTTTGGCGTTAAAGGTCGGATCAAAGCCCGGATTCAATGAGGAAGGGATATCCGCGCCGGTTTCTCGTTGCCACTTTATGAGCGACTTCAGCATTTCGTCGACCTTCTCGGGATGCTGACGGGCGAGATCATTCTTTTCCCCAATATCCTCTTTAACGTTGTAAAGCTCGGTGGTGCCGGTTTCAAAAAACTGCATCAGCTTCCAGTCGCCCATGCGCACAATGCTGCACGGCGTCGCACGCCAATACATTTTATCTGTACCAAAGACCGGCTTCACCATCACTTTTCCATTCAGATCCATCGGATAGTGCCAATAGATCGCGCGGTCGGCGATGGATTTACCCTTCATCAGCGGGACCATGGATACCCCGTCGAGTGGCTGACTCTTCGGGTCCGGCAGCTGCGCCCCGGCCAGCTCAGCAAAGGTCGGCATATAATCCACCCCCGTAACCGGGGTTTCACAAACGGTTCCCGGCTCGATCGTACCCGGCCAGCTCATGCAGAGCGGAACACGAATCCCACCTTCATAGAATCCCCCCTTTGAACCCTTAAGCGGCGCATTCCAGGTGGCCCCGCCATATCCGCCGTTATCAGACGTAAAAATCAGCAGCGTATTTTCCGTAAGACCATTTTCCTTCAGCGCCTGCCAGACGCGGCCAACGGAAACATCCACCGCTTCCACCATGGCCGCATAAACCGGATCCCAGTCGCGACTCCATTTTTTGGAGGCCAGTTTCGTTTTATATTTTTCGACCACATTCTTGCGCGCATTGAGCGGGACGTGCACATCCCAGTGGCAGAGGTAGAGAAAAAAGGGATCGTCTTTATTTTCGGCAATATAGTCCACCGCTGTATCCGTCATCCATTCTGCAACATCAATATTCCCATAGAGCCTGTTGTCCATTTTCAGTCCAGCACCCCGACCATCCGTATTGTTTTGATCAAACCCCTGACCATCCTTTCCAAGATGCCATTTTCCAAGATGAAGGGTCTTGTAGTCGACCTGCTTCAGCATTTCGGCCAGCGAAACCACCGATGGATCTAAAGCCGTTTTAGAGGGAATCGTTCCATCACCCCGTTTATTGGACTGATTCGGCACCAGCAAACGCATAAACGCCGGTTCCCCCTTGGCGACTTTTCCAGGCTGCCACATTTTCGTACGAGACGTATACATGCCACTCATAATACAAGCACGCGAAGGCAAACAATTGGCCGCCCCCGGATAGCCCGCAGAAAACTCCATTCCCGCCTTACATAACGCGTCGATATTGGGTGTTTCATAAAATTCCGCGCCATTATAACCCACGTCGGCCCAACCCAGATCATCGGCCATGATAAATACAATATTAGGTTTTCCTGCCTGCGTCGTGACCGATCCGATTAAGAGTGCAACTAAACTCACCAACTTCTTTAACTGCATAATGATACTCCGCCATGGATTCTAAACATTCCTCTGTTTTTTTCATACCCCCTATCTCCAAGAGTTGTCCTAATGATCCTTCAATTTAATCTTTTGGACCATATTTATTTGAACAGGCCCCGCCAACCCGGACGGTTGAATGCGTCTACTCTCATTAAACTTGCGTTTCGAGGACCATACCGGTTTAAAGGTGCGTTCGCCCTCGCCCGGATAACCGTCCGGATATTTGAGCTCTGCAAGCAGTCGATTGCTCCACAGATTGGTCACATCCACTTTCAGTTCATTTTTTCCGGCTTTCAGATGCTCAGTTACATCCACGGCAAATGGCGGTGTCCAAAGCAGTCCCAAATCTTTTCCGTTCAGCCAAACGCGCGCCATCGGTTCCACTTTACCCAGATCCAATTCAAACCGCAGATCCTTCTGAGCAACCTGCGCTTCAGGCATTTCAAACGTCTTCACATATCCCGCTGTTCCGGAATAATGCAGCACCGAAAGCTGTTCATGATCGGTCCAGAGTTTCAGCGTATCGAGCTCGATCGATTTCGGCATATCGCGCCCGGGCATAAATTCTAGCGACCACCCTTTCCGGCTTAAGGTTAACGGTTTCGGAATCTCTTTCACCTCGACCTGTTCAACCGATTGGTTTGCGCGTGTGAGTTCATATTTCCCTGCTTCTTTGGCGTAAGCAAACTCTCCGCCTTTTTCGGAAAGAATCGAAAGTGACTGCGGCCCCTTCACATCGACCACCGGATTGGATACCGCTTTTGCGGCTTTTCTAAACACGACAAAAACCGAATCCACCGGACCTAGTTCAAGCGGAACCTTAGTTCCATTTTCCAAGAACTCAAAACGTGCAGTTTTCACCATGTGACCGTCATCCGCATACCACAGCTCCGGCTGTAACTCAGGCGAAACCCGAAAAACAGGATTCAGCTCCACCGTCTTTTTCTGTTGATTCGACACAAAATAGATGTCCAGATCATCGCTCTGGCGATGCGTCCACAGCACGGTTTCAGGATCAATATTTGAGACATCGGCCGGAAGATTCATGGCGTTCATCACCTCCGTCAGCTCAACACCTTGAATAATCTTTCCTTTGCCAAACGATTTTGTTCCGGTTTCGCCCGCTTTCATGCCCTGCCACATTTCACGGACGGTCGACGCAATGAATGCATCCGCTTTTTCCGCATTCTGCAAGCTCGGTGAATGATCCGGTGCTTCGCCGTAGAGCATGCCGCCTGCCGCGACCAATGCTTCAAATTTACTCAATACGGCCGGGCGCATGGTTTTGAGCGGAGGCAGAACCATCAGGGCATAGCTCTTCCCATCAGGAAGCGTCCACCGGCCATTCTGAACCGACATGCGCTCCAGCAACACCTCTGCATTAATATAATCAAAATCATATCCTTCGGGCTCCTCGGGCCGGCGGATTCCAGACATAATCGGGGCGTCCTCGCCGATGAAGTAGGCAATATCGCCCACATGCATGCCCTGTTGAAGCATCACATGACAACGCCGCAGGTAGTCGATCCAATCCTTACCCTCAAAATACCATGTGTTGT
>CAKZQV010000381.1 GCA_937141895.1 uncultured Verrucomicrobiota bacterium | reverse complement strand
GGTCCAACATCGCCGTTCCGACCATACCCTCGTTTTCGGAGGGGACATAAACGGAAAGTTTGTAGGCCTCGCCATCCACCCGCCGGCTCTGGTGGCAATGGAGCGTGGCGCCGTCGGGCGAAGAAAAAAGCTTTTGCCAACTGCGCGATTCCGTGGCGTTCAGGCTCCAGCCCGTCAGAGTCCCGGTTTCGATTGCGGCATTGAGCGCGGCGGTTACATCATCGATAAAATTTTGATTCATAAATCCTCATGGTCGGTTGAATGGCGCAGAGAATAAATGAATGGCAGAAAATTTCCGCGCCCAAATATGGTTTTTTACCGCGCCGACCGAAATTTATTGGAGCAGTTTGATCACGGCTTCCGCACAACCCTGACTGGATGCGGGGTTTTGGCCGGTCACCAGTTTTCCGTCAACTTGGGTGTTGGGCTGCCATAATTCCGCCGGGACAAAATTTGCACCTTCGGCGCGCAGGCTTTTTTCGAGCAGGAAGGGCACCGCGCTATCGAGGCCGACCGCTTTTTCTTCGGCATCGGTGAAGGCGGTGATGGTTTTTCCTTTAACCAAGGGGGTGCCGTCGGCGGTTTTGGTGCCGACAAAAGCCGCGGGCCCGTGGCAAACGGAGGCGATGATTTTATCCTGAGCATGGAAATTGTGGAGAAGACGCTGCAGTTCGGCATTTCCGGGGAAATCAAACATGGTGCCGTGGCCGCCGGGAATAAAGAGAGCGTCAAAATCGGCTGCGTTTACGGCATCGAGTGTTTTGGTTTTCTCCAGGGCTGTGGTGGCGTTGGTCCATGTGGAAACCTGGTTTTCATCCTGCAGGCTGCGCTCATCGACCGGGGCCTTTCCGCCTTTCGGACTGGCGACGGTGATCGCATAGCCCTGCTCGGAAAAGAGTTGATAGGGGAGCGCAAATTCCTCCAGCCAGAGGCCGGTCGGTTCGCCGTTGGTCATGGCTCCGGCGCTCGTAACGACCATCAGGATCTGTTTGGGCGCCGCGTATGCAACGGTGAGAAGGCAGGTGAAGAGCAGGGCGAATCCAATGTGTACCTTTTTCATTTTTCTCTCCATGGTTAATAATGTGGTTTGTTTCTCAGGATACCCGGAGAGCACACACCATTATGTTTGACTTGGCCAGTTTAAAACGGTGCTCATCCGGTGGGGTCGGGCATGAAATCGGAGTAGAAATAATCATGGCACTGCGTGTCGGTTGTGCTTAGATTGGGTGCAGGTGAACGGTGGAATATTTAACTGAACCTCAGGGGAGTCGAATCATGAAAGTAGTCGCTGTTAATGGAAGTCCGCGCAAGGGCGGAAATACGGGAACCTTGTTGAAACGGGTGTGCGATCGGCTGGAAACACACGGAATTGAAACGGAAATTATTCAGATCGGCGGTGAGCTGCTGTCGGGCTGCACGGCGTGCGGGGCCTGTTTTAAGACGAAGAATAATCGGTGCATCATCTATAACGATCCGATGAATGAGTGGATGGAAAAAATCTTCGAGGCGGACGGGCTGCTGCTGGGTTCGCCGACCTATTTCTCGGACGTCAGCATGGAAATGAAGGCACTGATCGATCGGCTGGGTTATGTGGCGATTGCCAATGATCAGGCGCTGGCCAATAAAGTCGGGGCCGCGGTAACCGCCGTGCGACGTGCCGGGGGACAGCATACGCTGGATACGATGAATCACCTATTTTCCATTCTGCAGATGCCGATTGCGACTTCCAGCTATTGGAACATCGGCTACGGGGCCGCGAAAGGGGAGTCGGAGCAGGATACGGAAGGGATGCAGACGATGGATAATCTCGCTGAAAATATGGCCTGGCTGATGAAATCGATCGAAGCGGGTAAAAACACCGTCCCGTTACCCC
>CAKZQV010000380.1 GCA_937141895.1 uncultured Verrucomicrobiota bacterium | reverse complement strand
GCAAACTCAGGGACAGGTCAATATCGAGCTCCAGCGGTTGATTGAACCGACCACTTTTATGAACCGCAGCGGTAAAGCGGTCTGGGGCGCGATGAAGAAATGGCGCGTGGCTCCGGAAGATACCGTGGTGGTGTACGACGATGTCGACCTTATCTTTGGCGGCATCCGGGTTCGGGCAAAAGGCTCGGGCGGCAGTCATAACGGTATGAAATCCATATTGGAATGGCTGCAGACAAAGGGATTTCCCCGCGTGCGGGTTGGAATAGGGCCGAAGCCGGCCGATGCGGACATGATTGAGTTTGTATTGGGCGACTTTGCCGAGCAGGACCATTTGAAGTTGGAAAAGGTTGTCGAACGTGCCGCCGATGCGGTAGAAAGCATCTTTTCCGTTGGAACTGAACGAACCATGAACGAGTTCAACCAGTTGCAAATAGGTTAAGTATAGGAGAATACCATTGAATACGTATGAAGGACTGTTCATCTTTCCGGAGGTGCTGGACGAAGAAGGACTCGACCAGGCTATTGCCCGTGTGAAAGAAGAACTCGAAAAGCTGGGCGGCTCTATTGAGAGCGCAGCCCGCATGGGAAAAAAGACATTTGCCCGCCAGCTCCAAAAGCAGAGGGCCGGTCTTTACGTGAACATTATGTTCAAGCTGGACGGCAGTCAGATCGACGCATTCAAAGCGCGCCTGAAGCTGTCCACCAATGTATTTCGTCATCAGTTTGTTGAAGCCAGCGGAATGGAAGCCGCTCAGGAGGCGTAAGACCCATGGCCAGCTATAACCGGGTTCTCTTAATGGGTAATCTGACGCGTAATCCGGAAATCCGGTATACGCCGTCAGGCACTGCTGTTGCGGATCTGGGTTTGGCCATAAATGAAAACTTCAAAAACAAAGCGGGAGAAACGGTTGAACAAACCTGCTTTGTGGATGTGGTGGTTTGGGGACGCCAGGCTGAAACTTCAGCCGAGTATCTCCAAAAAGGCTCTCCTGTTTTTGTGGAAGGCCGACTTCAACTGGACCAGTGGGAAAACCAGCAGGGTGAAAAGCGGAGCAAGTTGCGTGTACGCGCAGACCGCGTTCAGTTCCTCGGTTCCCCCAGTAAGAGTTCGGAGTTTTCTGCGGCACCTACGTCAGCTCCGCAGGATAATGTTCCGCAGCCTCCCCCGCATGCGGACGACGACGATGATGTGCCGTTTTAGAGAAAGGATATAATTATGGCTCGAAGAGATAGAGATGACTACAAACGTGACCCGGAGCTCCTGCGTGGAGTGACGTCGGTTGATTATAAAGATGCAGAGTTCCTGAAGAAATTTATGACCGATCGCGGTAAAATTCTTCCGGGGCGTATTACCGGTGCTAATGCTCAGCAGCAGCGTAATATCAAAAAAGCGATCCGCCGCGCCCGTGTTATGGGTCTGGTTCGCTAACCAAGGAGTACACCAATGGCTGTTGAAGTACTGTTGATGGACCAGGTTGAAGGCCTGGGTATTGAAGGTGATATCGTGAAGGTTGCTGACGGCTATGCCCGTAACTTCCTTTTTCCGAAAGGCTTTGCCTCAGAAGTGACTGAAGGCAAAAAACGCCAGATCGAAAAGAAACGCCTCGAGCGTCTCGCGCAACTTGAAAAAGAAAAAGCGGCGGCGGAAGAGATTCTTAAGAAAATCGAAGGTGTTGAGTGCACCATCGCGGCGAAAGTCGGCGATTCTGGAAAAATGTTCGGTTCTGTAGGTGTGCCGGCCATTCTCGAAAAACTCGTGGAACAGGGGATCGACCTCGATAAGAACAAGATCGACCTGGCCACACCTTTGCATGAACTCGGAGTGTTTGATATTTCCATCAAACTACATCCAGAAGTTTCAGCAACTCTCAAGGTTTGGATCGTCGAAGATAAATGATCCCCGGGGAATCAGCTGGACTGAGAATCCCCCCGCACAGCGAAGATGCCGAGCGGGGGGTTTTAGGTTCTATATTGCTGGATCCCGCCGGTTCCCTTGATAAATGTCTGGCCAAGCGCCTCGGTCCCGATAGTTTTTATGACCGGCGTCACCAAGCGCTGTACGAGCAGCTGCTGGACATGAGCCAGGCCAATGTTCCGATGGATGCTTTGACCATCGGCGAATGGCTCAAAAATAAAAACACCCTCGATAAAGTCGGGGGCTATGACTATTTAGTCCAACTGCAGGACAGCACGCTCGTTCCTGCTCACGTAGAGTTTTACTGTGACCTCGTCATGGAGAAAAAGCTCTACCGGACCCTGATCGAAAAATCCTCCGAGTCGATCGACAAAGCCTACAAAGGCGAAGAGGAAGCTGCGCATCTCATCAATGCGGCTCAGGAAGAACTCTTTGCGCTTTCCGCTCACGGCGCGGAAAAAATTCCAGACTGGAAAGATTCCGTTCGCGAAGCGTTTATCGAGATTGAAAATACCGATCCGACGCAGGTGGTTACCGGGGTGACTTCCGGACTGACAGACCTCAATAAACTGACCGGCGGTCTGCAGAAAACCGATATGATCGTGCTGGCGGCGCGCCCGGCGATGGGAAAAACATCGCTGGCATTGAATATTGCGGAAAATGCGGCGCTCGGCACAAAAGGCGATCCTGTTCCGGTGGCGGTATTCAGTCTGGAAATGTCGCGCGAACAACTCGTGAAACGTATGCTGTTCAGTAATGCCCGAATCGGGGCCTACAAGCTGAAAGATGGTCGCGGAATGACGAAGGATGAGCATGGTCGATTGACCCGCGCGGTGGACCAGCTTTCCAAGGCTAAGATTTATATTGATGACACGCCGGGGCTCGAAGCCGTTGAAATGCGTTCGCGGGCCCGCCGCCTGAAAGAGCGCTATGGTATCGGCCTGGTCGTGATCGACTATTTGCAGCTGATGAACTATTCCAAGTTTGCAAATGATGGGCGTCAGCGTGAAACCATGGCCATTTCCGGCGCGGTCAAAGCGATGGCCAAGGAGCTCGATGTTCCGGTGATCGTACTCTCCCAGCTCAGCCGTGCGGCTGAAAGCACTGGCGATAATATTCCGAAGCTTTCGCACCTACGTGACTCCGGTGCCATTGAGCAGGATGCGGATATGGTTTGGCTTCTGTATCGACCGAGTTATTATGCAAAGGGTGATGACCGAAACTCAGACAATCTTGCGGTGCTTGATGTGGCCAAATACCGCCATGGCGCAACCGGCGAAGTTAAACTTTCATTCATCCGAGAATATACCCGTTTTGAAGATCGCGCGGAGTTCGATGATCAATTCGACCCTGGTGAATCATAATTTCCAACCTTTGGAAGATTAATGAAAAAGGCACTCACAATACTGTTCAGCATGCTGACCGCCGCTGTGGTTCGCGCGGAAGCCATCAAAGATATTCGGATCGTTAATCAGGCGGGCGAGGAGTATGACATCAGCTCGGTCGCCGCTTTCACCTCATTTAATGTGGGAGAGCAGGTGCCGGATCGCGAAACGATCCTTAGCTCCATTGCCATCGATGTGAACCGTATGCGGGAATCGGGGCGATATTCCTATGTGAATGCCCGGATGAATGTTGAGCCCGATGGCGTCGTGCTGGTGTATACCGTGGTGCACAAACATCGTTTACGCCGGATTGCCTTTGTCGGGGGATCCAAGAGTGGCCGTAAAATGCGGAGTAAATCCGAACTGGAAATCGGACAGTTTGCTGACGACTCCACGTTTGAGATGGCGGCGGAAAAACTGCGCGAGGCCTACCGCGATTACTGGTATCCCGACGCGAAGATTACCTGGACCTCGGAAGCCAACGATGAGCTGGGCACGGTCGATGTGGCCTTCAAAATTGATGCCGGACAAAAGATGGGCATCAAACATATTGAGTTCGAAGGCAACGATCTGATCGATGATAAAAAGCTACAGAAAGTCATTCAGCAAAAAGAAAAACGCTGGTGGTCTTTCATTACCGGGTCCGGCAAGTATAAAGAGGAAGTGGTCGACGCAGACGTCTATTCCATTAAGAGTCTCTACATGAACAACGGGTTTCTGGATGCGCAGGTTTCCGAGCCTGTTCTGGACGACACCACCCCGAAAAAATCAAAACTTATTTTTAAGATCGATGAAGGGCAGCGCTATCGCATTGGTGAAGTGACGCTCAGCGGCGCAGAAGCTTATCCGGTTCGTGAAATTCGCCGAGCCATTCGCCTGCGTCCGGGCGCTATTGCATCGGTTGAAAATGCGGAAGCCGGAAGCGAAGGCATTCGGGCCTTTTACGGCAACCGCGGATATGTCCGTACCAACGTGCGCCCGGTGTACGATGCCAATGCCGAAACGGGCATCGTGGATATTGAGTATGAAGTTACCGAAGGCACCATTGGCTACATTCAGGATGTAAATATCAGCGGCAATGAACGCACATTGGATAAGGTCATCCGCCGAGAGCTGGTGATGTATCCCGGCGAAAAATATAACCGTAGTCGCATCCAGACCTCGGAATCGCGCCTGCGCAACCTGAACTATTTTGAAATTGTCACCATCAATCCTGAATCGACCGGCGAAGGCGATAAGTACGACGTAAACGTTCAGGTAAAAGAAAAGCCAACCGGACAGTTTACCGCCGGTGTGGGGTTCTCCAGCGTTGACTCACTGGTTGGTTATGTGGAGCTTTCACAGGGTAATTTCAACTGGAAACGCTGGCCTCCGATTGGGGCCGGCCAAAAATTTAAAATTCGCGCACAGTTGGGTACAGAGCGAAACGACCTTGAAATTTCCTTTATAGAGCCATGGTTCCTGAACCGGCAGCTTTCAATGGGCATCGACCTGTTTCATCGCGAAGCGCGCTATTTTTCCGACTCCTACGACCAGCAGAATAACGGTGCCCGATTGTCATTGGGTAAACCGCTCTCGCGCTGGACCCGAGGCAATCTGTCCTACACGCTGGAACAGTTCAATGTGTTTGATGTTGCGGACTCAGCATCACAGGCCATTAAAGACGAAGAGGGCCGTCGTCTGAAAAGCGGGCTGGACTATACCTGGACTTTCGATTCGCGCGACCGCTTCTTTAATCCGACCAGCGGCAACAAGACGACGGTGACCCCTTATGTGGCCGGCGGTATGCTCGGCGGACAGACCGACCTTTTCGGTGCACGCGTTCGGGCCACCCAGTATTGGCCCATGATTTGGGATATGATTTTCAATCTGCGTGGTCAGATCGAGTCGGTCGAGGCCTTTGGCGACAGCAAGGCCAATGCCGGAACCTACGGTGATGGCGTGCCGATTTTCGATCGCCTATTCCTCGGCGGTTCCTACAACCTACGGGGGTATGAATTCCGTGATGTCGGGCCGACGGATCCAAATACGGATGATACCGTAGGCGGAAACTCCATGGCCTTCGTGACGGCTGAACTGACCTATCCAATCTGGAATAAAATTCGTGGTGCGGTGTTCTACGACTGGGGCTTTGTGAATGTAGATTCCTGGGATTTTGATCCGTCAGAGTATGCTGATGACTGGGGCATCGGTTTGCGCCTCGATCTGCCAGGCTTCCCGCTTCACCTCGACTATGCCTGGCCGATCACCTACGACGAACGCTACCTCGATGGCAGTGGCCGCTTCAACTTCCTGATCGGGCATACGTTTTAGAAACTAGAAATGTGGAACTGGTAACTTGAATAAAAGTCTGATCGGATCACCATGTTTCCAGTTTCCAGTTTCCAGTTTCCAGTTTCAGGTTTAATCCACCGCCACCTTAATGATGATCTTGTGGATCGGGCCTTTTCCAATGCCTGGAAGATGAGCATCGGTCGGAAGGAAAATCGTAAAGGATCCCGACGGGACTTGGACGATGCTTTGCACTTTATCAGTAAAAAATTCCAGGTCGCGGTTTTCGTCATACCCCTCGGATCCGACGAGGTCTGACCGCGGACTCCAGCCCATCGATTCATCACCGCTGATAATATACTGAATGTCGATGTATTTGCGGTGGGCCTCCAGTTTTCCGTCTTCAACCGAGCGTCCGTCATTTTTTTCAACGATCGCGTAAACCAGATCATCCGAAATTTCGTAGCGTCCCGGTTCCAGCTCAGCCACCCCG
>CAKZQV010000379.1 GCA_937141895.1 uncultured Verrucomicrobiota bacterium | reverse complement strand
AGCTGATCACCATTCGAAAAGAGGGCATCCAGAAATACTGCTCGCTTCGCAACCGCGACTTTCTAAAGGTATTCACCTGCATGCACACCCACCTGCGGAAATACCTCAATTTCCAGGACTGATGGTTAACCGCCGATTGACGCGAACGAATACCGAGGGAATAAGCCTAACTAAATTGGACCTTTTAAAGAACGAACCTACATCCGCATCATTTGTGGTTTAACTTTGAACACTATATTAAGAAATTATTGAGTATTAATTATACATGAGCAGAAAGGTCAACAAATGAGCAAAAAACTTCTGATTGTTGGAGGCGTCGCTGGTGGCGCCAGTGCCGCGGCCCGAGCCCGTAGGCTGGATGAAACCGCTGAAATTATCCTATTTGAACGCGGCCCCGATATTTCCTTCGCCAACTGCGGCCTACCTTACCATATCGGCGGGCAGATTACCGATCGCGATAAACTGCTGGTGACCACGCCGGAGGCCATGAAAACCAAATTTAACATGGATGTGCGTACCCGCTCGGAAGTCACGGCCATCGATCGCGATAACCAACAAGTTACCGTCAAGAACCTGGAGACCGGCGAAGAGTACAGCGAATCCTACAACAACCTGATTCTCAGCCCCGGCGCGGCACCGATGCGCCCGCCGATCCCGGGAATCGAAAACGACCATGTTCTGACCCTGCGCAACCTTGAGGACATGGATTACATTATCCAGGCACTGGAACATGCAAATTCAACGGCGGTGATCGGCGGCGGGTATATCGGCCTCGAAATGGCGGAAGCCCTGCGTGATCGCAAGTATGAAACCACCCTGATTGAGCTGGCCCCACAGGTGATGGGTCCGGCCGATCCGGAAATGGCGGCGGTGCTGCATCAGGAACTGAAACTGTTTGGTGTAAACCTGAAACTCGAAACGTCCGTTACGGCCTTTGAAGAATCTGAAGATGGTGTGGATCTGATCCTGAGCGACGGCGACCGTCTGCATGTCGATGTCGCCATTCTGGCTATCGGCGTGAAACCGGAGGCCACGCTGGCCTCCGATGCCGGACTTGAACTGGGCACAACTGGCGGGATTAAAACCAACGACCATATGGTGACATCCGACCCGGCGATTTATGCGGTGGGCGATGCCGTAGAAATCACAGACTTTGCCACCAATCAGCCGGCGCTGATCCCGCTGGCTGGACCGGCCAACCGTCAGGGCCGTATTGCCGCCGATAACATCTTCGGGCGCGAAAGTGCCTATAAAAACACCCAGGGCACCGCCATCTGTAAAGTGTTCAACCTGGCGATCGGCATGACCGGCCTGAGTGAAAAAATGGCCAAACGTCAGGGCATTAACTATGAGAAGGTTTATGTACATCCAGCCAGCCATGCCTCCTACTACCCGGGCTCCCACCCGATCTCGTTGAAACTGATCTTTGATCCAGATACAGGAAAAGTACTCGGTGCTCAGGCGGTCGGAGCGGACGGCGTGGACAAGCGCATCGATGTGATTGCCGTGGCGATCCGCGCCGGTCTGACCGTCTATGATCTTGAAGAAATGGAACTGACCTATGCACCGCCTTTCGGCTCGGCAAAAGATCCGGTTAACTATGCCGGTTTCGTGGCCTCCAATGTCATGCGAGGCGATATGGAACTGTTTCATGTGGAAGAGGCCCTTAAACCGACCGCCAGCCAGAAGCTGATTGATGTCCGCAACCCGGAAGAAGTCGCTGGAGGCACGATTCCCGGCGCTGAAAATATCCCCCTTCCAACCCTGCGTGAAAATCTGAGCGATCTGGATAAGGAAAAAGAATATCTGATTTTCTGTCAGGTTGGACTGCGCGGCTACCTGGCCTGCCGGATTCTCTCGCAGAACGGGTTTAAGTGCCGCAACCTAGCGGGCGGATATAAAACCTACGGTATGATCACCACCCATCAACCGGACAGCATTCCGGAGCATGAAACCACTTCAGACGATCCCGGCGAGAACACCATCGACCAGGCTAAAAAAAAAGTAACGGGCGCTGAGGTTGTTGAGCACATCGATGCCTCTGGGCTTCAGTGCCCAGGGCCAGTAATGAAACTCGCCAAAGCCATAGAAAACATCGACCCGGAAAAGGCCATCTCCATCCTTTCCAACGATCCGGGCTTTGCGGCTGACATGCCGGCATGGTGTCACTCCACGGGTCATATCCTCCAATCGCTGGAACCGGAGAACGGCGCCTATAAAGCCGTGGTCATCAAACAGGAGCAGAGAGGCTGCTCAGTGCCGGCATCATCGGGCGACAAAAGATTCACCAATGTGGTATTCAGTAATGATCTCGACAAGGCGCTGGCTGCATTCATCATCGCCAACGGCGCGGCGGCCATGGGATATAAGGTCACCCTGTTCTTTACCTTCTGGGGACTGAACGTGCTGCGCAAAGACGGTCCCGTTTCAGTAAAGAAAAACCTGGTCGAAAAAATGTTCGGGTGGATGATGCCGAAAGGGCCCGGCAAACTGAAACTCTCGCAGATGCAGATGGGCGGCATGGGCGCGGCCATGATCAAAGGCATTATGAAACAAAAAAATGTGCTTTCCCTGCCGGAGCTTATGGATGAGGCTATCAAGAACGGCGTCAAGGTCGTGGCCTGCACCATGTCGATGGATCTCATGGGCATCAAGCGCGAGGAACTCATCGACGGCATCGAGGAAGGTGGCGTGGCGATGTATCTCGACCACATCGGCGGAAACGGAAACCTGTTTATTTAGGAGGACAACATGAAAAAATTCATCTACGGAACCGTGTTCGGTATTGCGGTCGGCTTGGTTGCCGCAGCGCTGGTTGCGCCCAAGCTGATGCTCAAAGAAGAGGCCAGCCCGCTGGGCTACGAGGAAACCATCGCCCACATCTCCAAAAAAGCGGAGGAAGGCGGATGGAAGGTGTCGGCCACCATGCGGCTCGACCAGTCGCTGGCCAAGGAGGGCAAGGAAGTCCTCCCGGCCGCTTCGCTGAAGATCTGCCAGCCCGACCATGCGGAAGAGGTGTTGCTCGACGACGACGCCCGCTTCCTCTCTGTCATGATGCCCTGCTCCATCG
>CAKZQV010000378.1 GCA_937141895.1 uncultured Verrucomicrobiota bacterium | reverse complement strand
ATCAACTACTTTAATTTCAAAAGCCTGCCCCGCCTGCTCGAAAAGCAACACTTTGAAATCCAGCGCCTCACTGCAGAAGCATTTCCCATCGACCTGTTTTTACTCATGGGAATGGACTACGCCGCCGAACCCAAGCTCGGCCGCCAAGCCCAAATACACCGCAGGAACCTTGATCAATCTCTCAGCGAAACCGGGAACGAACCACTCCGCCAAAAACTCTGCCAGCAACTCGCAGATATCGGAATTGCCCGAGAACTCCTCGTAATCGCAAACCTCAAAAGCTGACAAACCTCAGCCAACACATTTCAGACTCAAACGGTCAACCCGCTGCTCCAAAATCAGCTATCAGTAATGCATCATTTCGATGCAAAAAAACAACAGCCAATAGATGCACAGACATTGATAGTCCACTTGAGAAGGAATAAAAGAGTCTCTGCACTAATCCTGCTCCGCCCAGATTCCAACTGATCCATGTTTTAGGAAAAATTTGCCGTCTAACATGATTACCACCCCTTCAAATTCGAAAAAACCGACCATTCAAGAACTCGGAGGCGCCGCGCTTTTAAGGGTTACTCCCGCCCAAATAGTGCTCGCGGTCGCTGTACCATTCTTTTGCGCAGCCGCTTATTTCGCTTTTGCGTCAATGGATTTATATCCCGCAGCCGTCATCATGTTGATCCTCCTCTCGTATTTCAGCTATCCCTCCGTCTCTCACGACCTTGTGCATCGCGCCTATCGGTTGGCACCACATTTGAATCAATTTTTACTTTCAAGTATTGAGCTGCTCTGCCTGAGAAGCGGCGTTGCCTACCAAATCGTTCACCTGAAACATCACCAATGCTTCCCATCCCACGAAGATATTGAAGGAAGGGCTGCCCACATGTCTTTCTTAAACGCTTTGTTCTATGGGATTTTATTCCAACCAAAGATTTGGCTATATGTTTTAAAACATAACCCACCCAAAAAACGTTTGTTTTTATTCGAAATCACGATGATCGCCTGCATCTGGATCGTCGCAATCACCTTAGCCAACACCTTCCCGGCGCTCTTACTCTACTGCATCATCATGCACGCTGGCAGCTGGTTTATTCCTTTAATGACTGCTTACTTCCCACACCGAGCAGAGGGTGAGGATGAATACGCACAAACAAAACGCTTTCGCGGAAAAGCGTTTGCACTCCTCTCATTAGAGCACCTCTACCACCTCGAGCATCACTTATATCCTTCAGTGCCTCATCAAAACTGGCCTAAACTCGCTCGACAATTAGATCCTCATCTTGATGAGAAAAAAGCAGAAGCCATCACTCTCTTAAAATAAAGAATGAACGAAAATAAAGGCATTTGGAGCGCTCTCACAAATGACGGTACCATCTTACTGGGCCTAAGCGGACTAATGCTTGTTTTCTTCGGCTCTTTTGCGCTTTTCCTGTCTTTTTCAGGCGATTTTCTGCCGCATGATGCTGCCGCAATCGGATTCACCGCGGACCAACTGTACCTCATTTCGGAAAACCTGGTGAAGTTCATGCTACATGACCGTGCCGCATTTGGAGGCGTATTGCTTTCTATCGGAACACTGTATGTATGGCTTGCCTTCTATCCACTTGCAAACGGCCAAGCGGGGGCATGGAAGACATTTTGCATTTCCGGACTGTGTGGATTCGGCAGCTTCCTGTTATATTTGGGCTACGGCTATCTGGACAAGTGGCATGCGGTGGCAACGGTCTTCCTGCTTACAATATATCTCTACGGATTATGGAAAAGCCGGAAATTGATTCAGAAATCTCAACCATTGTATTTTTTACCGGATATTGAAGACATTTCGCTAAAGAACACCAAGAAATTGGCGTCCCTTCTATACCACATATATGCTGTTGGACTGATAACCGCCGGCTTCATAATCAGCTGCATCGGAGTCACCACGATATTTGTCCCGTCAGACCTCCAATTCATAGAGCTGTGCTCTGACGACATAGGCGCAATTTCGAGTCAACTACTCGGCGTAATCGCGCACGACCGCGCAGGATTTGGAGGAGCCCTATTCACGACTGGCATTACAGTTTGGCTAATACTTTTGAATGCAAGATTTTCAAAAAGCCTTTGGGAGACGCTTTTGATTTCTGGAACCTTCGGTTTTATCCCAACAATCGGAATTCATTTCTACGTGGGGTATACCGATTTCCTTCACATATTGCCCGCATTCATTGGCGCCGGAATTTTTTACACTGCCATCATCTATTCTTCGAGGTCAGGAAAAGGGTAAACTCAGAAAAAACGCTTAAGTGGAATCAAAAAACTCTCATTTCTCCATCCCGGTTTTTCATGTGTGATCTTGTTCTGGCCTGGGAAAAGTGGACACGGGATTCTCTTAACGAGAGAATCCAACCATGAAGAGAAGACACTACACAGCTGAGTTCAAAAAAGAGGCGGCAAAGCTGATTATAATCGATGGACGCGGTGATGTGGACCACGCAAACTTCCTGTGATGCCTCCCGCCACCGCGCCCCCATATTGTGAAAGCCAGTCCGGTCGAGCACCTGCCCGTGCCAGGTAAGCGCATCCGCCAAATCCCCCAATCCGGAATCCACCGACGTCACCGTCTGCCCCG
>CAKZQV010000377.1 GCA_937141895.1 uncultured Verrucomicrobiota bacterium | reverse complement strand
TGCCGAACGGGAACTGGGCCCGCTGGATTAATGAATAAACCACCCGTTCGGTATCGGTCACTTAAGACTCCAAGAACACAAAAGCAACCACGAATTTGTGTCCTTCGTGACTTTGTGGTTAATTTTTTCCTATGAGTGAAATTAAGTACATAGCTGCTGAACTTGATCCGCTGATTCTCTTCTCGGATAATCATCTACTGGCAGTGAACAAGCCGGCGGGACTACTGACGCAGGATAGCGGTACCGGACTGAGAAATCTTGAAGACTGGGCGCGCGAGTGGGTGCGGGTAGATAAGAATAAACCCGGTGCGGTTTTTCTAAATGCCGTGCATCGGATCGATAAGGTCGTCAGCGGGCTCGTACTTTTTGCCCGGACCAGCAAAGCGCTCAGCCGCCTAAACGAAGATGTCCGAAAACGGAACGTTAAAAAAGTTTACCATGCTTTGGTGGAAGGGGCTCCGGGGAAACCATCGGATAAATTGGTACATGGGCTGTTGCACGAAAACCACAAAGCCCGAATCTGTAAGGAAGGCGATAAAGGCGCGCAGCGCGCGGTGCTCAGTTATCGGGTTTTAGATGTGCAGAGACGACGTCCTCGTCGTCCGCGGACAGCGGGGACGCTGTCCCTCCAGAATACACTTTTGGAAGTCGATCTCGAAACCGGACGGTATCATCAGATCCGTGCGCAGCTTTCCGCCATTGGATGTCCGATTGTGGGGGATTCAAAATACGGTTCGAAAACTAAATCACCTGACGGTTCCATTGCCCTGCATAGTCGGGAACTTCATGTGACGCATCCGACACAAAAAGAGTGGGTCAAAATCGAGGCGCCTTATCCGGGCGATTCTGTCTGGACAAATTAACCCCTCGTTTCGCTCAAGAATGCAAAGGTAAGAAGCTTGTGATGTGGTTTGCCTACATCACCTTTCAAACCATACGGCGAATACTAAATAATGGGTTTTTAGAGCGGTTTTTATTCTTCGAGTTTAACCCGAATGTCGTAATAACCTGCGTCCTCTGTGGTGTGGACGGTGTCCGTGTATGTGTTGGTCGGATATGCAATTCCCATTGCCAGATACTGGAACCCCTCATCGAGCCGCGAGGCCCAGAGTATATCGTAAAGGCGATTACTTACGGCATTCCAGCTGATGCTGAAATGCGTGCCTCCTTCATTATCAACCGTTGAGAGTACGGCTGTGAACTGCGAGCCCGGATCGTTGGGCACGGTGCCGGTGATGTATTCTTCGAGGTTGTTGTGCCCATCTCCGTCAAAGTCGTCTTCAGGATTCCCGTTCGGATGATTGGTGGAATTGAAATAGGTCAGTTCCCAGCTGTCGGGCATGCCGTCTTGGTCGTTGTCGGCATTGGAGGGGGGATCCACCGGTTCCAAGTCAGCCGTTCCCGGTGTGCCGCCCATTGAGGTGCTTTTTTTCCAGTTGATCACATCGTTGCCATAGGCGTTGGCGTTGATTCGCTCCAGTGAATAGCCCAGACCATCGGCTTCGGCTGGCCAGGGGGCATTGTCGCTGTATTCCACGCGGTCGATGATGATATAGGCGACTTCACCGGCATTTGCTCCGGTTTGAACAGGTTCATCGGGGGCACGAAGTGTGACGGCCTCTCCCCCGTTATCGAGCTTGCCGGGATAGCTGAAAATCTGCACGTCGGATTGAATGCCGAATTGGGATCGGAAGGCGACCGGTGTGATGGTATCGCGTACGAGGAGAAGTGTTTGTCCGGCAGCGAGCACAGAGTTTGTTTCTGGGAATTCAAAGCTAATGCCGCCCATGGTCCATACATTGGTTGGCGCGGAGGGGTCGTATAGCAGGACGTCGCTACTGCTAATATTGGCTAGTTCGATGAATTCATGTCCTGTTTCGGTGGGATTATACATTAATTCAGTGATGACGAGCGGGCCGATGGTCGGGCCGGCATTGGCGGAATCCGGAGAGAAAGAGAGTTGAGCGGGGAATTGTTCCTCGTTCTGGCTTGTGACATATCGTCCGAAGCTTACGCCGTTGAAAGCGCCCTCGAAGCTGAAGCCGTGGCTGAAGCCGAGCGGCGGAGAAAACAGATAAATATCGTCGCCGGCAGCACTGAGGGAAAATGCAGAACCAAATTCATCATCTGCAAATACGAGCGTACCTGAAACATAGTGACCTTCGTAGAAAGTCAGGTAGCCATCTGCAGGGATAATTGATCCTTCAGGTATGGTCCATTTCTGAGGCACGGTGCGGTTATCCGTGAGAAACCACCCTCCAACATCGACGGCCTGAAGACCGGGATTGTATAATTCGATGGTGTCGCGCAGGGGATCGTCAGTGTGGGTTAGTACTTCATTAACTAGAACGACGGCTTCCTGTGGCTCCGGATCGTCTGTTCCCGGGGACCCGTTTGCAAAGGCCGAGGCCCGCCAAACTTCCGCAAAATCCTGGTTGCCGACCGGATTGGAATTAGTGGGTGTGATTGAAAATCCATAGCCATCGGCCGATAGGGGCCACGGGAAGCGATCGTTATATTCTATTGAGGTGATCACATCAAAGAAGTGGGCTTTGGGACCTGATCCTTCGGAGGCGAGAAGGCCCTTTACAAAAACAGTATTGCCCGATACCGATTCAATCTCAAACATTTCGTTATTACAGTACTCACCCGAAAGGCTAATCTGTATGCGGTCGCCCGCGCCAATTTGAGGCGGAATCTCCGGAGATATAACCACACCGTTTCCTGCGATGGAGACCACATCATAGAGAACTCCAGCGTTCAGCGCCATTTCAACACGCTCTCCTCCATTATCCAGTGTGCTGGCCGGGAAAACTCCCGCCGGAGTTACACCCGGATAACGATCCTCGAAATCCCAAGGATTCCGGGCCAATACAGCTATTTGACCGGAAGCGAGTTTTGACCCGTTGGGAAAGGTATAATTTATACCGCGGGTAAATGTGATGCCGCTGAGGTCCAGAGTATTTGCCCCCGTATTCTTTACTTCGACAAATTCGTACCGGTCGCCGTCATATAAAAAATCTCCGGTGATTCCACTCGCGCTTTCGTCAGTCAGCGCCTCCGAGAGGAGTACTTTTTTCGTTCGTATTTGCCCAATGCTTCCTTCGAAGATCACTTCGGCAATAGTGAACGTTCCATTGTTGGCCGCGTTTGAGGCTCCGCTGAGCACCACCTTATCCCCCCCGGTCAGTGCATCCGGCAGAGTCTCTGTGAAGACCAGGAGTGCTCGGTTGGTATAGGCAGGGTCGATGGAGCCGGCATTGCCTGTGATGGAAGAAACAACCGCTCCCGAAACCATGGGAGCATCCTGCGGGTTATACATGATTTCAGTGATTTTAATGCCACTCAGATCCTGATCCACAAAGAATGTCGCTTCATGTAATGCACTCCATGTGCCCCCATCCAAGGTGCGGGCCTTGATGCAGGTGGTTGAGTTGATCGTGATCGTCGTTCCTGTGCCGGCATCGATGCCCTGAGGGTTTCCATCTACTGCTCGCGGATCGCTGCCGTCGGTGGTGTAGTAAATCGTACCTGTGGGACTGTCGTCCGGATGGAGGGTTAGTTCGAACCCTGCGGGAACCACTTTGCTCACAACATCAATGGTTTCGCTCCCTTCTTTGAAAAGCGGTGGGTTGAATGACGGGTATACCATTCGGTCTCGAAGAATGGAAACAAGCCAATCGGATTTCCCAACGGTGCCGCTGGCCACGGCTTCCCGGGCATCCGCCCATTCGTTGTCTCTTGTTATTGGAGATGAGGACTTTTCATCCCCCCACCGAGCGGATTCGCAGACCATGGCGCTCTCAATGGCATCGCAAAGCCGGTTCCAGTTTTCAAGCACGTGTTCATCGGTCAGCGCGCCGCCGTTAAAGCATGCCTTGTATACGCGGTCCGCAAAATTTATCTTATACTCATCGTTGTAATCCCACATGTCGAAGAAGCCATAGCATCTGATCGCATTTGACCAATAGGGTTCATCACTGCTGCGCAGACTCCCGCCGCCGAATGCATCTTCGGCATCCCAGTTAAAGAAGTGTACCTTCCCGCCGGGATTGTTGCCTACAGTGTAATAATACTGAGGGAAGTCACCTATGGCCGCATAGATACTGAACAGGGTCATGTCGGCATGGTTATCGATGTTGCAGTAATCCATCAGCGTGGAAATGTCGGAACTTCTGGAGACTGTGTTGCTCCATGTATCAAACCGATCGTCAACCCCGGACGTATCGCCGCCTTTCCCTTTTCCGCAGTAGTAGTCCTCTTTATTTCCGCCCAGATAACTGGCGGCAAACGCATTATCCGGCCGTTCACAGGGGTTATATAATCCCCAGTAGATGCCATTCAGATACAGATGAACAAAGGACCCGTGCGAACCGATGCCGGACATATCGATCTGCAAATCTCTGGCAAGTTGGTCTCGTGCGTAGACAGTATGTTCAAGGTCGAAGTCATGGCCGTAGCATTTATTATGACCGGCGCGCAGAACAATTTTGTCGTAATCGCCGCATTCACTATCCGAATTTAACGGGGCATGCTCAAATAATGGGTAGGTCAGCTGACCAGCCCCGTACTTTCGACGAAAGCGCATGCCAAATGATTGCTTATGATCGGTTTGTCCCTTATTCCAACGCGCGCCTCCTCCCTGGCTTTTAATGCCGCAATCAACCTGGAATCCTTCGAAAGAGGAAAAGGCGGGTTGGTTCGGATAGATTAGTTCCAGGGAGCATGGCATTTCCCAATCCTCCAGCAGATTATCGCCACGATGGATTCCTTCGGGTCCGAACAAATCTTCGTGATCCATCACAATCGACCAGGTAGGAATGGAGAGCAGTGCCGCTTCAACCTCATCGGAATAAGCCGGATTATTGATCACATCGGGGTCCATTTCGGTGGAATCCCAGAAAACTTCGCTGCCGCCCGGGCGGATATCGCCTTGGTTTCGAACGGCGGAAGTAAAAATATAGGTATGGGTATCGACGTTACTGGGCTGCAGCCCGTCCTTGTGTGCATATGCACGCACCATTACACCGGGAGTGGCT
>CAKZQV010000376.1 GCA_937141895.1 uncultured Verrucomicrobiota bacterium | reverse complement strand
AGCGCACCCACACTCAAACCACCTATTTGTAATGTGTTACAACTAATCTTAATCCCAGAAATAATGATCAACTTTTCCGGGAATAAAATCATATCTCGTGCCTCTAACTTTTAGATGCCAATCCACATAAGGAGATACTATGAATTCGAAGGGCCTGATTTACGGGGGTGCAGCACTCATGCTTGCATCCATAAATGCATGGGCAACCGTTCCGACACTCGGGATTATGTCAACCAATGCAAACGACATCGCCATCGCCGTCACCAACCTATCCGCCGGCGCCACCTATTATATCGAACACACCACCACGCTGGCTTCCAATGATTGGAATGAAGTCCATAGCTTCGAAGGATTTGAAGGCCACACCAACTGGACGACCGAGGCTTCGGACTCAGGTTTCTATCGAGCCGTGCGGGAAACCTATCATCCAAAGGTTGGAGAAATTGCGGATTTTGGCACCGGCAACGCACACGACGTGGCCGGCACAGCGCACATCGTGAATAACAACACCATTGAGTTGCGAAACTTCCACTTTGATGGAGGAGGAGTCCGGATTGAAGTATGGCTCTCTGAATCCGGCAACTTCCCCTCGGACTATATTTCCATAAGCGACAATCTGCTGGGAATGGTTTTTGAGGATGACACCCTGACTCTTGATATTCCCACCGGCACGGATCTGAGCAAAATCAACTACATCAGCATCTGGTGCATACCGTTCGGAGCCAGCTTTGGCGACGGTCAGTTCCAATGATTGGAAACTTTTTTAAGTTTTCCGGGAATAAATTTTCCCGCCACCCCTCTCACCCTCAGTAACGGGCGGATGGTCTGTCCGGTTAAATGTTGAGTTAACGTAAGGAGAAAGTAATGAAGACAATGGCAATCGCAACAATGGCACTATCCGTTAGTCTGGGAACCGCAATGGCCGACTGCAAAGGCGGATGGCTCTGGACGAAGGGCGGAACAAACGTAAAAATTACGGTAGGTGACGGGATTCCCGATCCGATTCGTGTATTTCCGCGCCATGTAAAGGGGCAGAATTTTACCTTCGCGATCACCGATAGCGATTCCAATGTACTGGCCTACTCCGACGGCAATGTCTTCGACCTTGAAGGTGCCGGCGCCGGGAAATGCCTGGTATACGGCGTGGCCTACGCCGGTGATTTGGACATGCAGACCGGCGTTTCCGTGCATGACCTCACCGCTTCCGAATGCATCGATATCTCACGAAACCGAATTACCATTGTTCGGACACCGGCCAAGGAAATTGACGGCGGATGGATTATTTCCGACAGCCGGGGACGCTCAACCGTCCGGATCAACCTGAACGACCCCTATCCGGTTCGCGCCTACCACACCAGCACCGCAGTCGGCTCTAGCTATTCCTACGTCATCACCGACTACAAAGGAACCGTACTGGGCTACCCGCCAGCCAATCAGTTCGATTTCAGCGGTGCACCTGCAGGCGTCTGCCGAATCTATGGCGTTTCACACACCGGAACCCTGAGCGGCGAAACCGGCATTCCGATCAGCGAAGTCGTGTCCGACGAAGATAACCAGCAGTTGTCGTATAACTATATCCGCGTCATTCGCTATGACTGATTCATGCACAACCAAAGAGGGGTGCTGGGGGCCGCTTGCCGGCCCCCGGCTTTACACCTTTAAATTTCTTTACAACTTCAGGCCTAAAACCAATAGTGGCAATTCCTGAGGATTTGGATACCGAGACACGACTTTGAGCAACCAACAGACAGCTGAAATGCACTACCAGAGCCTGTATCGCTTTGCGCTCAGCCTGTCGAAACACCCCTACGACGCCGAGGACTTGGTCCACCAGACCTACCTTCAATGGATGAAACACCGCGACTCCATTCGAAATCAGGAAAAGATAAAATCGTGGCTCTTCACCACGCTGCACCGCGAATTTCTGCATGGGCAGAAAAACAAAGGCCGCCAAACCCCCACAGAAAACGAACAGCTCGAACACGTGCCCGGAAAACCCGCAACCGATGCCGGAAACAAACTCGACGCCGAACGCGCCATGAACCTGATGCAACAGGTGCCCGAGCCCTACCGCGCATCGTTATCCCTTTTTTATGTGCAGGACTTTTCCTACAAAGAGATCGCCGAAGTGCTCGAAATTGCACCCGGAACCGTCATGTCCCGAATTTACCGGGGCAAAGAAATCCTTAAAGAACTGATGAACAATTGGACACAGGGCCAGACCCCCGGAATACAGGCAAAAGCATAATGAACCGCGAAGATCATAACGAAGCATACAAAGAAATTCTCGCCGCCTACCGCGACGGCGACGAATCGCGCTATGCCGATGACTTTGCCGAAGCCTTCCAGGCCTTGGAAAAAGATCAGGATCTCGAAAACTGGTTTAACGAAGACCAGACGTTCGATGCCGAGTTCCGCGCCGCGCTTTCCGACGTCGAAGTTCCTCCCCAAAAACTTCCGGTCGAAAAACCGAAAGCCGAAACCAAACGATTCCCCGCCTTCCAGTTTGCCGCAGCGGCCCTCGTGATTATGGCCCTCAGCCTTTTCGGTCTATTCAGCTATGACGCCGCACAAACGGCCAAAGCAGAGACCCGCGTCGACGACTTCCGCGCGCACGTCGCCGCCTTTGCCGCCTCGGCGAACCTCGGGCTCGATCTGATGGATAACGATCTTTCCAAACTTCGGAAACTCAATATCTCCAACGGCGGCGCATACGGTGACGCCATGGACTCCGTCTTCGCCGACGGCCTGCCCATGGGCTGTAAAGTACTCGACTGGGACGGAACCAAAATTTCGCTCTACTGCTTCGGCAACGACAAAAACCAGGTCGTCCACTGCTTCGTCATACCGCTTGAACAGCTAAACGGAAAACGCGCCGCCGAACACCTCAAAGCCATCGCCAAATTTTCAGAGCGCGACACCGGCGGCTTCGTCTCCGACAACACCGCCTACCTGCTCGTCTCCTCCATGCCCGGCGTCGACATCAAACCCTTCCTCCTCCCCGCCCAGGAACAATTCATAACAGCTGGCCTCAAGGCCCCGGTCACCGCCCTGGCCTTCCTGACCAAACCTTAATTCCAATCATTGGAATTTTTACGGACCACGTAGCGGTCAACCAGTGATTTGGGCTATATAGAAAATTTGTCGATTTTTTGATGCTGATTTCAAGGTAGAGCTCGACCGCTCCGCACGAGCAGAGTCCAATACTTCAAACCGGGCGAGCTTAGGCACTCTGGTTTTTATGAATTGACCTGCATTTCCGGCCTTGGCGCGCCCGGCGGTCGCGCCCTACCCACCCGATTTCATGATTTTCTGGGAATGTTTCCGGGGTTACCGCCCCCGGCTACAGCATTTGGCCGGAAAACAGATCCGTCTTTAGAATCTTTGTGCCTTATCGTGGCTAAAAAATCGGACTTCCAAGGATTGGAAAATACACCGACCCATCGACCGCCGCGGTTCGGGGCTAAAGTATTTGAAAAATATGCGAATGGCACATCCGATGCTAACGTTTAGGCCTTGACCATCTGTAGCGTTTTGTCACATTGTTTCACGATTTTACACCAGACCAATTTAGTTAAAGGAAAGTCAATATGTTGAACCGGGCCATGGGAATGTTTTCCAGCGATATAGGAATCGATCTGGGAACTGCGAATACACTGGTTTACGCGCGAGATCGCGGCATTGTAATTCGTGAGCCTTCGGTAGTGGCGGTACAGGCCGGCACAAACCGGGTATTGGCGGTCGGCGACGAGGCAAAACGAATGCTCGGCCGTACCCCAGGCAACATTGTGGCTATACGCCCGCTGAAGAGCGGAGTGATCGCAGATTTTGAAGTTACCGAGGCGATGCTCCGCTATTTTATTCAGAAGGTTCATAGCAGAAAGAGGATGGTGAGGCCGAGGGTCGTGATTGCGGTCCCGAGTGGCATCACCGAAGGGGAAAAGCGTGCTGTTAAAGATTCCGCAATGCATGCGGGCGCGCGCGATGTGTT
>CAKZQV010000375.1 GCA_937141895.1 uncultured Verrucomicrobiota bacterium | reverse complement strand
TTTCATCTGCTTTTTCCAAGGCCTGGAAAGCATCGGGATAGAGCGCTTTAATGGTTTCCAGGGGTTGGAAATCGAGTTCGCCGAAATAGGCCTCGATCTCTTCGGGCGTTCCGACATAGAGCGCAACATGGGGCCAGAATCCGGGAATGCCGATATTGGTCATATGCCAGTTGCGGCGCTGAATTAGAATATCGCCGGGCGCAAGTTTGGGCTGATGTTCAGCGAGAATTTCGGGCGTGATGAGATAGTCGCGTTTTGCGGTTCGAATATAGCTCATTTGAACGGCGACATTTTTCTGAACCGGAAGAATGGTTTCGAATGCGGCGCGTTCAAGAATATCGAGCGGATTATCGATGAAGATGTCCGGATTCATTCCGATGGTTTTTACAAAATTTGCGCGGCGGTCCTTGAAATCAGTAATCAGCTGCGGCTCGAGGGTGATGTCTTTTCGGACGAGCTCAAAATAGGCCGCGCCGGCATTCATCCGCAGGATCACATTGGGATGTGTGAGGCGCTGTTTCATGAAGAAATAACTCTCCGGAGGAATCCCCTCGCCCTCCTCATTGAGCAGGGTTTCCATGAATTCATTATGCCCGACCATTTCCACCACCTGCATGCAGGCGTTGTATTGCGTGATAAAGGCGGCATAGGCGAGCATGAAGGCGTTGGCATGGAGTTCGGGTTCGGCGACATAGTCGATCTGGTAGAACCCGCGGTATTTGGCCTTGAGCATATCAAATTCCATAAAGGCCATGACGCCATCGCGCCAGAGACGGCGAATTTCTTGACGCTCATTTTTGGAGAGTTCATTCACCTTACGGCTGAGCAGACCGTTGTCCTCGAAGGTGGCAATAAAGTCGTCAGCTGCTTCTCGGAGCATGAGATAGCTGCCGAGATCGCGCGCGATTTCTACCTTAATTTCATCCCGGCTCAGGTCGGCCAGCGGACTTTGCTCAACCGGGAACAAGGCCCAGGTGACGTAAAATGCAGTGAGCAGTATGATCGCGACCATGCCATGCGGCAGAAACGGACGGGCCTTTTTCTTGAGGAGGTGCTGTTGAATTTTGAGGACGCGGCGGTTGATCTGATAGGAAATAATCAGCGGAATCCAACCGCAGGCGAGAAGACCGTAGGCAAGAAGGCGATGCGAGGGATAACCGATTTTCATCCCCAAAACGACAATGGCCAGAATTACAAAAAGTACGGTTAACCAGAGTAAACGCTTATTCTTAAACATAGCTCAATCCATTAAAATAAATGACCAACCATGAGATAAAATCCCACATCCGGGGTGGCGTCGGTGGAAAGCTGTTCCGAAATACCCAGATCAAGGCGGACATCACCCGGCAAATGTAAGGTGCCGCCCGCCAGCAGTTGCAGGGAGGTTCCCAGCTGAATCAGATCGCTGTCATACATGGCGGTATGAAGGTCGACCTGTAGTTTGAGCTCCAGACGCTTCATCGCCAGCCAGCTGGCCGAAACGCCGCCGTAGCCGGCAAAATTCTTCTGAATATCGCCCAGCACATCCGAATCGCCCATATAGAGTACGCCGAGGTTTACGGTCAGTGCGGTATTGATGATGTCGAGCAGTTCAGCATCGCTGTAGGCCAGTCCGGCGGAAATGTCGGTGGATCCGCTGCCGAGCAGGTCGTCGGAATCACCGGTCGGAATTTTCAGTACGGAACGTAGCGCCAGATATCGCCGCGATTCCTCTGATCCCATGATCAAGGGAACCGCCGCCGTGAACCGGATATCGCCGAGCCCGGAAGTCGCCTCCTTCAATTCGTAGGAGCTTCCATTTGAATTTACATCGAAGTCGATCTGGTTTTTATCGAACTCTTCCTGACGATCGTTGGGAAAGCTGAAAAAATCATGAAAGTTGCGGATCAGGGAATCGAGATAACCTCCACTATGCTGTAGGTAGGGAACATCCATGCCCACCTCCAACCGATCAAATAAACCATAGCGAACTTTGACCGTATATTGGGCCGTTTCGCCATCCCAAACCATGGTTTCGCCAGCGCCGGTGTCATCGGAAAACGCGTTATTGGAAACATAGTAGAGAAAGGCCACGTCCAGATTTCCCTTTGGAACAGCAAATCCGGCTTCAGCCCGGGGAAGACCGTAGATCTGAACAAACGGGTTTTGGTTGGCAATATAAATCGGCGTCTGCTGCACTTCCGCACCAAAACTCCGGACCGAACACAGAGCCATCAGAATGACTGAATATTTAAATAATTTCATCATACACCCACCCGAATCCGGGTTCATATAAACTCAGTCGAACTTACGCTTTTCTCTGAATGCAAGTCGAGCGGTTGCAACGATAATTCAGTCTTTGCCCCTTAAAAGAAAAGAATCTGATACGAATTGCATAAAATGATGCGGCGTATAGAGTACGTCGTTTTCGGATATACGTTGGATATGAGGATTATGAAGAAATTTGCACAACCGATTTATGGATTACTGACCTTACTGATTCTTATGCTTCCCGCATTCAGTGCCGCGCAGACCAATGCCCCGCCCGATCTAACCTCATCCACTCTGCCGACCTACTATCGGCCGGTTCAACTGTCCCCTTCAGCGTATACGCCTTTATATGGATCATCCCTGTTCTATCCAAAAAATGGAGAAGCCGGCGATCGTACCTGGTCGCAGACAAAATCAATGTTCTTTTACGGCATAGGGGCTATGGGGGTCATCATGCTGTTGCCGAAAGATTCCACAGGATGGGAAGAATCGGGGGGTGACCTTCTTAAAAAGTGGCATGAAAATGTCAAAGCCGGGCCGGAATGGGATCGCAATAAATGGGGTTATAACTATATCGGCCACGCCTGGGTCGGCGGCGTCTATTATCAGATTGCCCGGAAATCCGGATATCGCCAATGGGATTCCTTCCTCTACAGTGCTTTCTTATTTTGCAGAAGTCCCCTCCATTCAGGATGTGATTTATACCCCGATTGCCGGCTGGCTTTATGGGGAATGGGCCTATCAGACTGAATTTAAAATCCGACAAAATGACAACCGGGTCCTAGGCTCTAAAATTCTAGGCGGCACTTCGCTCTTTCTCCTCGATCCTGTGGATGTGGTTGGTTCTGGTGTGAACTGGATGTTTGGACGGCAGTTGGTTAAAGCCGGATATGGTTACTTTACCTACATGCCCGTGGAAAAAGACGGCGAAATTGATCATCAGGTTTATCTGCACGTCCGCATTCCAATCGGACCAGCCGGGCCTTCAGATGACGATGAAATGAAACGGGAATTTAAACAGGTTGACGATCCAATCACTACCGGAATTATCGGCTTCGGCGGCGGCGTTGGATATACCGGCATGGATAACCATTGGAATGTCGCAGACGGCATGTACCACAAACTGAACCTCGGCCTCTATTTTACCCCACGCATCTCCATGCGTCTGTCCTATGCCTTTGGCGACCTTAAGGACAAAACCACCAAAGAAACGGTGGAATATGAAAACTACAGTTGGGATACGCAGATCTACCTCTTAACGAAAAAGAAACTGCGCCCCTACCTCTCCGGCGGATTCGGACGTCAGGTTCGGTATGAGGATAATAACGACGATACGTTTCAGTGGAACGGGGGCATCGGCGCGCACTGGCAGGTTCACCGAAAGGTCGCGCTGAATGCGGATTGGATCAATTTCTATTCCCCGTCACGCGACACCTTCGACCAGCAGTTTAATGCCGGCTTGATCTACCGCTTCGGCGAAGGTGAGCATCAAAACTGGTAATCAGCTCTGTTCATCCTGTGCTTTATTTTCCATATCGATTTTCCACAGCATTTTCTGCGTCTGGTAGACCGTTACAAATAATGCAAATGTGGCCCCCGCCAACACCAACGGTAAAACACGCGCGATTTCAACTTTGTCCGCAAAGATAATAATCAGCGTATTGGCCATGATAAAGACGAGCCGCACTTCCGTCGGCCCAATGCCCATATAACTGATTTTGAATGCTCCCGTTGCGGCAAATGAAAGAAATGAATTCACCATGAATGCGCCGAAAAGTGCGAGGATGTAGAAGAGCAGATATTTGTTATGATCCTCCACCATCAGGCCGTAGCCAATGAGGATGGAACAGAGAAACAGATAATCCAGAAAGTGGTCCATATAGTAGCCCCACTTGATCAGGCCGGTATTGCGCCGGCGCCCGATTTCTCCATCCAACAAATCCGTAATGTACTGCCCGAAAATGGCAAATGAAACCACCCACATAAAATGGATCCAATGGCGGGCAAGAAAGCTGAACCCAATAATCATGGCGCACCACAGCAATGTGGTCAGCGTCAGGTGATAGGTTTCAATTCCCTTAGGCACCTTGGGCACAAGCCAGTTTTTGAGTCGATTCTCGGCATCGGCCAGCAGCCATTTACCTTCTTTTTTATCCCCATGAAAAGCCATACCCCACACTCCTGATCCATTTACCCATAATTTATCAAAGATGGGAGATATCGAAAAGTCTTAACACGCAATCCCCTTATAATCATTGATTTACCTTAAATAGGCATGTTTTATGCAATGAATATATTCGGGAGAAAAGGTATCATGTGGCCCTTACCGGCCAATGGAAGAGGAAACTATAGAATAGGTATGTGGAATGAATACCCGATTCATATTGATGACCTGTGCCTTCCTGTCCTTGTTGGTCGGATGCAGTGAACAAACGCAGAATCCTGTGGGATCCGAAAACGCAGATTCCGCAAATACGTCAGAACCGGTTGCAACATCCATCACCAATGGAATGCCAGTTGCTGAATTCCTGCGGATATTTGGTGAACCCAAGGGCCGGCTCAGCAGAGGATCAAAAGAATTGATGCTCTATGAGGATTTTCAGGTATCCCTTGTCGATAATACCGTGAATGATATACCCGTTGATATGGAGCAGATTTATAAGGACCTCACCGCGCCCTCAACGCTGGATAAAATCAAAGACGTTAAAATCTCTATTCCTGCCCCGCGCGAATTAAAAGCAGCTCTGGCCAAACGAAAATCATTCGCCATTCTCGATTCACATGGAAACCCGGTCGACCACTCCAAACTGGTTTCATCCGGAAAAGTTACCGTGGTTCAATTTTACGTTGAAGGAAGCCCCGGGAGCGCTTTAATTCAATCAAATTTAACGGACATAACATCAGCCTATGAGCGCGTTGCATTCAAGCAAATCGATATAGTGAGTTGGGACTCCGATCTATCTCGGAAGTATCACATTGGTTCGGTCCCGGATATCCGAGTGCTCGACCCCTATGGCAACCTCATCAGCCAGCCAGTCACCCGACTGGAAACCGTTGAAGGACATGTCGACCTGGAACGGGTAAAGGTCGCCATCGAAAAAGCACTCTAAAAGAATCCCGGCCATAAGCATGCCGAACGACCGCCATCCTTCATTTTTATCCACTGTATGGTTTACAAGCATCCGGTAAGTGGCTACTTGTACCGACAACACATTACGAAATGTGTTTGTTTAGAAAATCAGGAGAATAAAAAAATGGCTGCAAAGAAAGCTGCGAAAAAGAAAGCAACGAAGAAAGCTCCGGCGAAAAAAGCCGCTGCGAAAAAAGCTCCGGCAAAGAAGGCGGTTGCCAAAAAAGTTCCGGCAAAGAAAAAAGCCGTTGCGAAAAAGGCCCCGGCTAAAAAGGCTGCGAAAAAAGCTCCAGCGAAAAAGAAGAAAGCCGCTGCCAAGAAAACCACCAAAGTAAAATACACGGCTGAACAGGTTTATTCCATGATCGAGCAGGCCGCTTACTTTGCTGCTGAAAACGATGGCTTCTCCCAAGACCCGGCTGCGTACTGGGCTCAGGCCGAAGCGGATATCAACTCCATGATCAAATAAATTTCCAACTCTTGGAAATTGAAAAGGCGACCCTCAACGGATCGCCTTTTTCTTTACCCAAATGGAAGTGCTCTCTATTCGCTCTTCGTTGAGTGGATCATCAGATTATCGATACAGACCAGACCCACCTGATTCTTGGCCGCGTGAAAGCCGACGTGTGCACGCGATGTATTCCACATAGCCTTAGCCACTTTGTCTTTGCTGTAATCCGTAAAATCGATTTCAGCCACCAGTTCGCCCGTCTCTGCACCGGAAATTTCCACGCGTGTTTTAAATGAGTCCGCGTCCGTCGATTTATAAGAGACCAGCTTAAATCTGTACCACTGGGAAATCGATAAATCTTTATCCGAACGGATTAGGAAATTTTCACCATAGATCCGTTTGGAAGAACCGTCCGGCATCGCACCGATAAGCACCCAGTCTCCACTGGGAGAAGCTTCAAGTTTCAGTTCCCAACGCGCTTTTTCGCTCAGCAGCGAGTTTCCCATCATGACCGTCATCACGGGCTTGGGCATAAGCAGTTCCCGAGGATCGACCGCCACCTTGAAATCAAATTCCATCGTCAACGTACGACCGGGCAGCCACCGAACCGGCTCGCCGGTTACACACCGAATGGGCGTTTTTGAAGCCTGAATGACGAGGGCTTTATCCCCATCCTTTTCGCTCGTTCCCAAAATATCCATAATCGACAGGGCCGAAGAGTCCGGCACCATATCGTAGACATTCCATTCCATCTGACCCTCAATCGGTCCATCGGAAAAATCATTGAAATTATACTTCAGCGTTTCGTCCTG
This sequence comes from uncultured Verrucomicrobiota bacterium, assembly GCA_937141895.1. GTDB lineage: Bacteria > Verrucomicrobiota > Kiritimatiellia > Kiritimatiellales > Pontiellaceae > Pontiella. The sequence continues at coordinate 379 of CAKZQV010000375.1, read as the reverse complement.
CGCCGCAGCGCTTAAACAAAATATTCCCGGAAGTACAAACCTCAGCCACGTTATCTTCATTCAAGCATCCCCTAATCATCCATTTTTTAAAAATACAGGCCTACTATTAGCAGGAGGCTTGCCAACTTCGCTATTGATTCATTTGAAACGATCGGCTCGAAGCTGCTTCCGCCGTCGGAAAATCATCCGGCACCGGCAGTGTGACGTTCCCCGTGGCCGCCCATTCGCAGCCGCGCAGGAAGGTGGTAATAAACCCGACCCCTTCAAACGCAGGCGCATCATGGCCCAGGGTGGTATGGAAACAACGGCCCCGGCCATAATCAACCACCATAAGCATAGGCTGATGCTGTCCCAGGCGTTCTTTCACCGTCCGATCTTC
>CAKZQV010000374.1 GCA_937141895.1 uncultured Verrucomicrobiota bacterium | reverse complement strand
TACGAGATCTATCTGTGACTGGAGTTCAGACGTGTGCTCTTCCGATCTATTCCAACTGCGCTTCCGGCAGCTCCAATGCCGACGCGCCACTTTGAGCATAAATGACCACCAACAAATTGCGGAAGCTTTCCATCAATTCCATGATGACCCGCTGCAGATCTTTGCCCGCCTGATCCATTTCCGAAATAATTTGAATAATGGTCGGCACGTCGGATTTCAGAATCGCCAAGACCAGGTTTTCGAGCACATGGCGGGAAATCAGACCGAAAACGGCCAGCACATCGTCTTCGCCGATATCTTTCCCACGGAACGAAATAATCTGATCCAGCGCCGATTCCGCATCGCGCAAGCCGCCTTCGGCACCGCGCGCAATGGCGAGCAGCGCATCTTCGGTGATCGCAATGCCCTCTTCTTCGCACCCCTTCCGCAACCGGTCGACAATGTCCTGCACCGAGATGCGGCGCAAATCGAACCGCTGACAGCGGGAAAGAATGGTGGGCAGCACTTTATGCACATCCGTTGTCGCAAAGATAAACTTCACGTGGTCCGGCGGCTCTTCGAGCGTTTTCAGCAGGGCATTAAATGCCTGCGTAGAGAGCATGTGCACTTCGTCGATGATATAAATTTTATAGGGGCCGCGTGCCGGAGAATAGCGGGCATTGTCCCGCAGGTCGCGCACCTGATCGACGCCGTTGTTGGATGCCCCGTCAATTTCGATCACATCCAAGCTGTTGCCGGCCATCACTTCTTTACAGGAGGAGCATTCATCGCAGGGATTAGGTGTCGGGCCCTTTTCGCAGTTCAGTGCTTTGGCCAAAATTCGAGCAGACGTGGTTTTGCCGGTACCCCGCGACCCCACGAACATATAGGCGTGCGCCACGCGGTCGGTTTCGATGGCGTTGGTCAACGTTTTGGTGACGTGACCCTGCCCGACAACATCAGTAAACTGCTGCGGGCGCCATTTTCGTGCTAGAACTTCATAAGCCATATATTAATGAGTAATTCGTATTGCGTAATCCTTCAGTCCGGACCGCGCGATTAGTTCCCAAAGGAAGAGAACGAAAGAGTTCCCGGCTGCGCTCCTGCCGGCGGTTCCGAACACCCGAAAAACATGGCGTACCGTTGCTGCCTTCCGACCCTGGCGGGGTTAACCCGATCTCGTCATCCGGATGCCAACGCTCAACACGCCGCCGGGAACCGTCTCGTTCCCTTCCCTTTTCAGGGAAGAACGAGGAAGATACTAGGGCCTCCTGAGCAACGCAAGTTCCAAGGACTGGAAACCGTCCAATCATTGGAAAATTTTGGGTAGCGACGACTGTCCTTAGTTGTCCGCTCCTGGGTTCGAATGATTTCGTGCGCAGTTCCGATAGCGTGTCGCCCACCTTCTAATTCGCCCGTTTCATCATGATCAGGCCGCCTGCCTGCCCCAGAAGGATCGGAATCCAAGGGAAAATCCAGGGCCAGAGTTCCGGACTTTTATCAAAAGTATCCGAAAGAATAATGAATACATAGAAAATGAACATAATGCCCAGACTCATCAGCATCCCGATGGAGGATTCTTTCCGGTGCGAGGTAATCCCCAACGGAATGGCAACCAATACAAACATCAGCGGTGAAAGCGCCAAACACATGCGCTGGCTCAGCTCAATCAGATCCCGGCTGTGCTCAATGTTCATATCGTTCTTTCGCATCCAACCGAGATCGACCTCCGGATTACGAATCACGAACATCAGTTCTGAGAGCGTGAGAAATTTCCGTTTTTTCCGCACGGAGCTGTCTTCTGAGAGCTGAGATAGATCAACCTTTATGGGTAGCTTACCAGCATTATAATATTTACTTGAACCCGGGTTATCTTCATCCGCTGTTTCCGTCCGAGCATCAAACAGGTCTATTTTCAGGAACATATTCTCGCGGTCTATGGTCAAAATTCCGCTCTTCGCGCGGATGGTATACGTGATCTCTCCGCTGTTTTTATTCACCTTATAGACGACCAGATCCTTGACCTTGTTTTTATACTTTTTTCCTACATAGATCATGTAACCGGGAAAATCGCGGATAAACCGTCCCTCTTCCAGCAGTTTGATCGGATCTTCCACGCCCATACTGAGTGCATTTTTCTTAAGATGTTCCGCAGCATAGGTCGTGCGGGGATAGATCGTAAAACTGTTGTAAAAACAGAAGGCACTCAGAACGACCGAAATCAGAATAATCGGCGAAGAGATCTGCCAAAGGCTCAGCCCCCCGCCGCGCATCGCCGACAGCTCGCTATCCGACGACAACCGCCCGAACAGCAATAGCGTTGAAAACAGGGCGCTGATCGGAATCGTGAACG
>CAKZQV010000373.1 GCA_937141895.1 uncultured Verrucomicrobiota bacterium | reverse complement strand
GTTTCTCCAATGCAGCGGCGCAGGCTTCCCTGTGCTCTTTACAGGTGGGAATTTTAACGAACTGTTCATGGGCGGCTGGTTTGGTTTTGAATTTCTCAATGATGTCCATAACCAACTTGAACAAGCCCAGGAGAAATACGATGGCGCAAATTGCGCCTAAGAAATTAGCCAGGGTGGGATTCATTGAGCCTCCGGCCGTAACGGCCCGACAAACTGCCTGGCAGTGTGTTTGCGTTTAATTTTTTCAATACTGCGTCCGCCGATGTAGACACCCATAATGGCAAAATAGCCGGTCAGCTCAGCCAGACCGAAAAAGCGTGGGCGTCCGAAAAACAGATGGAAAACCAGATCAACCATCAGCATGAGGGTCATGAGATAGCCGACCGTCGGCCGTAGCCGTTTAGTAAACAGATCATCCTCCGCCGTCTGAGCGGCCTGAATTTCAGCCAGAGCGGTTTGCCGATCGGCGGCAGCCATTGCTTCAGCCGCGCGGCGTTTTTCCGTCTCGACTTGCACCTGCCACTCCAGCTTTTCAATCTCAAGCCTTGCGCGCTCCTCGGCCATCGCGGCCAAGGTTTCGGAATTCTGCAGCTGTGCCTTTTCCTCGGGCGTAAACCGCTCATCGTCGATCAGGTTGGCAATGGGCGTAATCGCCCGGCCAACCAGATCGAATATGGATGAGATGATAGACACTAGTCGCGGAAGTCCTTAACAAGATCGATGATGTCCACAACCTCACGAGCAAGGTTAACGCCAACCTTAAACACTCGTTCGAGCTGCTCTTCGAGCTCATCGTTCGGCAGATCAAACCGGTCGGAGAAATGATCGAGGATTTCCTGCTTTTCAGCTTCATCCAGATCACGCAGTTCATCCGGCAGTTCTTTCGCCGCTTTAGCCGCGCCAATAACATCGGGAATGTTCTTAGCCAGACCGACGGTATCGGCCCAGCCGAACTTACCGTCTTCCAGCGCATCGGCGATATCAACGCCAATGGCGATGGCGGCATCCATCACGATAATTACATTTGCAACACCTGCTTCTTCACTCATTGTTCAGCCTCCGTATGTATGTTTTTTGGGTTCTTCGTTGGGAAGAAAGCTGAACCCTATTCCTTAAATTCAGTCACGATTAGGGTGCTGACCGGCCCCCGCAACCCAACCCTTGACCCGAATATCACCCAGGAGTAACCTCGCGTTTTAACCAGGAGGAAGAATGAAATTTCTAGCCAGGCTCTTTGGCCGCAGCACTGCCGAACCGCACGCCTCTATTCCAGCGGAAATTGAACTGCCGCAGGAACCGGAAACAGTCGAAACGGAAAAAGAAGCGCTGAGACATAGAGTACTGCCTTATACATTGCTTCGTTTAGGGCCATCTGAAAAACCGTGTCCACTACATAGTCAATTCGAAGGACTACTACTCGAACAGGATCATTCCTTCTGGGGGCACTTCAAACTCGGTAAGGGAGGCCATGAACACTGCAAATGCTGGACTCAGAACATTCCAGTCCGTAAGCGTGAAGAATATGTGAAAAACGGCGTTCCCTCAAAAGGGAAGCCAATCCTCGACGAAAACGGACGGTTCACCGGCAGGCACGAGAAGAAAACCGTTCCCGCCATCACAGAAATATAGAAAAGCCCCCGGCGCTCAACCGGGGGCTTCGTTTTATAATCTGTTTACAACGCGTTTAAACGGCCTGTTTATGCCGTTCCCGGTGCATTACCGTCCGGATCGATTCCGGCGGCCGCCCCAGCTTAACCACGGTCTCGGTTTCCGCTGCCGTAAAACGCCGCCGCCGAGCCGGAGCCGTCTGCAGGCGCAGAATTTCCGAAGCCTGGAACTTTTTCACCTCTTCAAGCACGGCAATATATTTGCGCTGCACCGCTTCCAGCTCCTCGCTCTTCTGGCGCAGCGAATATTCGCCCGTCCGCCGGATCGCCGGAAGCACCTCATGCGTAACCCAGCGCTTGAACTTCTTCGCCGCCGATTTCCGGCTGGAAAGAATCAAGGTGTAGAGGCCCGATTCGTTTACAATTTGGACATTTTGAACACCTCCGGGGGTGTCCTTTGAAATGACCCCCTTTTCGTCATCATCTAGGCGGGAAATAGCCTGGCGAGAATTACCTAATTCCAGAATATCGCAGGTGGCTTTTCCGTAGAACCAGAATTCTTCCCGTTCTACAAAGCAGGGAAATCCAACTCCGGCATATTCAAATTTCATCAATTCATTCATTTTGCACCTCCGTTTTTCCGCTGGGCATCACTTTTCCGTTCGATGGCGGCAACCAGGGCGCGTTCAATTTCCCGCAGTTCTTTCAGCGGAAGTCCGGCAAACATGCGCTTAAACAGTTCTTTGGTGTTCATACCGCCACCTCCGGATCGGGGATCAGTTCCAGGTGCAGGGCCTGACGGACAACATTGGTCTGCCGGCGCAGTCGGGCGGAATGGGTCTCCTTAGAAAACGAAACCGCATAAGCGCCGGTCTCCAGCGTGGAGGTGAGGCCCTCGCACAGCTGCTGGGTGCCATCGGCTTTGATTTCGTCAAAACAGCACTCCTGATAGGCGTTCAGCGCTTTGGCGATCAGGGTGAGGTCGTCGAGGAAAAGCACGCAATCCAGCGCGCCGTCAATTTTTAGGACTAACATGAGACATACTCCTTTGTTGTCTCGCAGATCTCTTCGCCAGTTGGTCGTCCAGCTACAAAAAGAGGCCTGCACCCGCTCTCGACCAAGAACATTGCAAAGGACAATGCTGCCCCGAAGGGCAAAGCAGGCACAGGCCAAAGGCATGTGCTGAAGGAATTCCTTCACGTAGTTCTTGGTCGAGAACACCGCGAAAAAACTCCAATGGTTGGAAAAAGTCAAGCCTTCTCCGGTTTGGATTGATGCTGCAGTTGCCATTGATAGCTCGCTTCAATCGCGCGGCCGCGGTGCGCGTTGGTGGCATGCAGGATCTTTTCTGCGGAAGGATCGCGAGGAAAAACCAGCACCATAAACTGTAGATCCTCCGGGCAGAACTCATCCACCCGTGCCGCCATTTCATTGAGTTGCTGATTGGTTAGTGTGTTCATTTCTTCCTCCGTTTCGGTGTTAATCTGTGTTTTTCCGTGGCTCAACCTGCACCACAACCGTGGCGCGGTGTCGTACGGGATCGAGCACTTCGA
>CAKZQV010000372.1 GCA_937141895.1 uncultured Verrucomicrobiota bacterium | reverse complement strand
CTGGCATCCTGACCGATACGATACCACTTGAAGATCAGCAGCAGGTCATGCGTACCATTCTGGATCAAAACGTGGAGCTGATGCCGACCACCATCTATTTCCGTTTTTATTATAATCGAGTATTAGTGAAGACGGGGCTGGCGGATGAATATCTCGACTCGTTGGGCCCTTGGCACGACCAACTGAAACTCAACCTGACCACCTGGGCGGAAAAGCCGGAGCCTTCGCGTTCCGATTGCCATGCTTGGGGTTCGTCTCCAAACTATGAATTTTTGGCGACGGTGGCGGGGATTACCCCGGCTTCTTCCGGTTTTGCTACGGTGCGGATTGCTCCGGCTTTGGGGGCTCTAGAATCGGTGGATGCGCGCATGCCGCATCCCAACGGTATGATTGAGGTGAAGCTGCGTCAAACCGACACCGGATTGGCCGCGCAGATCAGCCTGCCGATTGAGGTCACGGGCACCTTTGAGTGGGGCGGAAAACAGATCCCCCTGAAGGCGGGCGAACAAATGCTTTCGATTGATTGATTATTGGATTAGATGATGAACCGGATTTCCTTAAGTATTACAGTGTTTGTTTTGGCCGTGACTGTGAATGCCACAGCGACCGATCCGTTGAAGGCGGGGTTCCGCACACCGCCCGATTCCGCAAAGGCGTTAACGTGGTGGCATTGGATGAATGGCAATGTTTCCAAGGAAGGCATTACGGCAGATTTAGAAGCCATGCAGCGCGTCGGCATTCATGGGGCACAGCTCTTTAATGTTAATTTGAGTCATCCTTCCGGATCGACGAGCTATTTGAGTGCGGAGTGGTTGGAGCTGTTTAAATTTGCGGCGGAGGAAGCGGATCGCTTGGACCTAGAGCTTGCCTTCCACAACGGACCCGGCTGGTCGTCGAGCGGTGGGCCGTGGGTGACGCCGGAAATGGCGATGCAGGAAGTGGTTTTCAGCGAGGTATCGCATTCGGGTGGAAAATCGTTTAACGCGCGGTTGCCTCAGCCGCCAACGAAACTGAATTATTACAGAGACATTGCTGTACTTGCTTTTCCAACGCCGAAGGTATCCGAGCGTATCGACTCGCTCGATTATAAAACGCTATCCGGAAAAGTGCGGAACCGTTTGATGCCCGATTTAAAAACCATTTCCGACGACGCGATGATTCAACCGGATGCGTTAATTGATCTCACGGATCAGGTTTCGACTGACGGGTGGTTGAACTGGAACGCGCCTGAAGGGCAGTGGACGATTCTGCGGCTGGGATATACGCCTACCGGTGCGAAGAATCGGCCGGGCGTTGTGGGCGGACAAGGTCTGGAATGCGATAAGATGAATCGCAGGGCGGTAAATGAATTCTGGAAACACGGCATTGATCCGATTATTGAAAAACTGGGGCCGTTGATCGGAACGACGGTTACCAAATGTCATATTGACAGTTATGAGGTCGGTACCGCCAACTGGACAGATGGTTTTGAGGTTGAATTTAAACGCCTTCGTGGCTACGAATGCGCGAAATTCCTGCCGACCTTGGCGGGGTATTATGTTGAAAGCGGAGAGATTACGGAACGATTTTTGTGGGACTTTCGTCGCACGATTGGCGATTTGATGGCCGAGCATTATTATGGCCGTTTCCGAGAGCTTTCGCATCAGCACGGAATGATCTTTTCCATGGAACCGTATTGGGGGCCGTTCGATAATATGCAGGTTGGTGAAAAGGCGGACGTGGTGATGGCCGAATTCTGGAGTGGAAATCTGGCCTTTTTTGATTCACCTAAATTTGTGGCTTCCATTGCCAAGTTAAACGGAAGTCCGATTGCCGAGTCCGAAGCGTTTACCTCGTTTGGTGGTTGGCACGAGCATCCCGCTACACTGAAAACCATCGGCGACCGGGCCTGGGCGCAGGGGATTAATCGTTTTGTGTTTCACACCTACGTTCACCAGCCTTGGGAAGCGAAACCTGGGTTGACATTGGGGATACACGGTCTTGATTTTAATCGGCACAATACGTGGTGGGGGCAGGGGAAGGCCTATTTGGATTATGTAGCGCGATCGCAATTTTTACTTCAGCAGGGGCCAACGGTTGCCGACATTTTAGTCTTTGTTGGCGAATCGTCGCCGAATGATACGTTTCTGGTTTCGGGCATCAAGGAGCTTGGATTTAACTATGATCTGATCGGACATAACAAACTGGCCGGGTTAACCGTCGAGGATGGAAAGATTGTAACCTCGGCCGGTGACACCTATTCGATCCTCATGCTTCCTGAAACGACCTGGATGCGCCCCGAGACGCTACGTATACTGGGTGAGCTCGCAAAGGCGGGCGCAACGATATCGGGACCGAAACCCATTCAATCTCCAAGCCTTCAGGGATATCCCGCCTGCGATGTTGAACTTGCGAAAATGGTCGATGCATTATGGGGTACGGGAATCATCAAAGAAACGTCCGTGATTGATTTGTTGCAACACGGATCGCTATTGCCGGACTTTAAGGTAGAGGACGGCGCAGGTGAAAATCTGGATATGATTCATCGCCGCGCGGATGAAGCCGATATTTACTTTATTGCCAACGCTCAGAAGAACAGTCGTGTTGCAACCTGCCGTTTTCGAGTTTCCGGCAAGCTGCCTGAATTCTGGAATGCTGAAACCGGTGAAATTATGGATGCGTCGGTTTGGCAGGATCATGGCGATGGAACGACGACGGTGGAGGTTCAGCTCGAATCGGAAGAAGCGGTGTTTGTAATCTTCCGAAAACCGTTTTCTTCTGCAGACTCGATGGCCAACGTCACGATGCAGCTGGATCGCCCCGCACCGGCCCCTCTTCCTGATGTAAAAATACTCAAGGCCCAATACGGCACGTTTTTGCAGGATGGTCTGATTGATGTTAAAGAAGCGATCGTTGGCCAGATTAAAAACGGAAAACTCAGTGTGAGCGTGACTCGGGAGCTCTGCGACTGTGATCCGGCGCCGGGGTATCATAAAGAGCTTCGTGTTGAATATCAGATGGGCGACCAACGCGCGGTTAAATACGCCAAGGAACGCGAGCTGCTCGAAATTGATGCAACAGGAAAAGGTGAACTAACCATCTTAAAGGCGGTCTTTGGAAAGTTTGAGCCGGGCGTGATAGGCGTTCCAGCGGTTTATCCCGTAGTGGATGTGACGGACAAAATTGCATCGCTGGTGAATGCTGGAAATTATGAGATTACGATTGGTGACGGATTGCTCGAAGGCGAGATCGTTGAAGGAGATAGAAACGCGCTGCATCTTGTTTATTCATCCGGAGTGGAAAAGATGGAGCAGACCGTTTCGGCTGGAAAAACTCTAAAGCTTCAGCTTCCATTACCGGATCCGGTTCTGTCTCAAAAGAACGGTTCCATATATTGGAAGACGCCTTATCCGGGAATGCTGACCTGTGAAATGGCATCCGGCCGTACCAAAACTGTAGACGTGAAATCGGTTCCGGAGCCCCTTGAGCTCAAGGGATCCTGGGATGTGGAATTCCCTCCAAACTTGGGTGCGCCGAAAAAAGAAACGTTCAAAAAGCTGACATCATGGACGACTTCGTCGAACAAGGGCATTCGCTATTTTTCAGGAACAGCAACCTACAAGAAGCAGTTCAGCCTTCCTGCAGCATGGGTACAATCCGATACGTCATTAGAATTGGATTTAGGCCGTGTTCATGTGATGGCAGAAGTCCTCGTGAATGGTGAAAATCTGGGCGTTTTATGGAAGGCCCCGTTCCGCATCAGTCTGGATGGATATGTAAACGCCGGGGTCAATGATCTCGAAGTACGGATGACCAATCTGTGGCCCAACCGATTAATCGGCGATGAACAGCTTCAAAATGATGTGAAACGCCGCGGCCCGAACGTCAAACAATGGCCGGACTGGCTATCCGATCCTGAAAAGCGATCGTCTGACCGCATTACGTTTCAGGGATATAAACATTGGAATAAGGATTCAGAACTTCAGCCCTCCGGATTATTAGGCCCTGCTATAATACACCCGTATGTTCGTATCAATGTGATGAACAATCTCTGACCCGCCGGTTATCGTGCAGCGTGTCATTTGTTAAAATATCAAGTGACCCGCTTTGACTAAGTTCTATGGGAGCGACCGCGCTGGGGGCGGAGCCCTATGCACCACAGCCGATTGAACCCTTGACGGAATCAGTTGTGTGCAGATTGTCTGCAAAAAATGGATTCACTAGCGGTCTGTCGGAGTAGCCTGTACGAATCTTATTCGTCAGTGTGGGACGTCAGGTGGAGGGTTTTGCTTTTTCCTGCGTACACATCCTGAGGAAGATCAATCATTCTGAGGCACATGATCGGGCGTGGCAGTGCATCCCGCGGCATGGTTAAGATAAGTTCTTCGAAGAAGTCGTCATCACAAAAACTATTGAGGGCGGTTGCCAGAAGCTCGTCATCGATATCGTGCTTTAGAATCTCGGATGCTCCTCGCTTTTTGATCAGCCTGAAATCATCTCCTTTAGATGCGAAGGACGCCGATATGACTCCCTCCAACAGAACCGAAATCCATCTCTTACATCGTAAAACTAAAACAGGTATTTAATTGAGAATGTCCGCTTGGCACTTTTAACGAAAAATAGAAAGAGCGCACCCCAACAGGACTTATAATTCGATGCGTTTCAGGAATTATCTGGAACGGTAAAGGCGACCACGATACTGTTTAGTCAGTTGTGCTCTGCATAGGTAAGCTTCCGCCCGAGCGCAATAAACGCGAAGGGTTGAATGCCCTGTTTTGCGAAGGAGTGCTGATGAGGAAGCTGATCCTGTAATAGGGGAATATTGAGTATGCGAAAAATATGGATTTTGTGTTGTGGGTTGAGTGTGGCGTCTTTTGCGGCCCGTGAGCCGTTGAATATTGTTTTTATTCTGACGGATGATCTCGGCATTACGGACATAGCGGCCTATGCCAACCATTATACGGGAAAGCCGGTGGGCGATCTTTATTATGAGACGCCGCACATGGATCGGCTGGTGGGCGAGGGGCTGGCCTTCTCGCAGTATTACGCCAACCAGCTCTGCTCACCGACGCGGGCGGCGATCATGACAGGGCAGTATGCCGCGCGAAATGGGTTCACAACGGCCACTCCATTGACGAAAACCTATTATAATCAGGGACTGGAACCCCCGGAGGGCTTTTATCCGCACGATGTGCTGGAGCACAAAGATTCTATTAAGCAGCAGCAGGCCTGGATCAACGGGCGCACAAACACGGGGTTGGATCCTTCGTTGCCAACACTGCCGAAGGTGCTGAAAACACACCGCTCGGCTTTTATCGGAAAATGGCACATCGGTGGCCACGGAGCCGAAGGATTTGGCCCGCTGGATCAGGGGTTCGATGAAGCGCCGGCCTGGTTTGATGCGGGGGGATCGACCTATTTTAACTGGGCCGGTGCCTGGAACAGCAAAAAGCTTCGGTACCCCACGATGCCGCAGAAAGAATCGGCCATGGGAACGGCCGGTCCTGGACCGTATGCGGACTATCTGACCGACGATCTGACGGATCGGGCGGTGCGGTTTATCGAAACGGCGGCGGCTGATCAGCGCAAAGGAAAAGATGATCGCCCGTTTTTCCTGTATTTTAATCATTTTGCAGTGCACACCCCGATACAGGCCCCGGAAGGAACGGTCGCCCATTTTCAAGATAAGCCGCAAAAAGGCACGCTGGGACATAATCAGGCGGTGTATGCGGCGATGGTGAAACATCTCGACGATTCGGTCGGACGCATTATCCAGACCTTGGAAGAAAGTGGACTGGAAAAGAATACGTTATTG
>CAKZQV010000371.1 GCA_937141895.1 uncultured Verrucomicrobiota bacterium | reverse complement strand
ATAATGTGCCCGGCCGATCGGCCAAAGAAATTTCATTGGCCGTCGTCGCTGAGCTGGCCCAGCATGAATATATTGTTTCGGTGAAGGAAGCGGCCGGTTCGGTGCAGCGCGTAACGGATATTAAAAACCTGTGCGACATCGAGGTGCTGTCGGGCGATGATTCGCTGGCGCTTCCGATGATTAAAGCAGGTGCGCTGGGCGTTATCTCGGTGGCCTCCAATATTATGCCGGCCGAAATATCGGCTCTGGTTGCGGCCGCGCTAGAAGGCCGATTTGAAGAAGCGCAGGCGTTGCATGATAAATATGCAAAAACCTTCGACGATCTCTTTATTGATACGAACCCCATACCGATCAAAGCAGCCATGGCGATGAAAGGGTTGATTGAAGAGACGTACCGTCTGCCGATGTGTGCGACGACGGATGAAAATAAAGCCGCCCTGCGCGCCACGCTGGACACGGCCGGGATTCTGTAATGTAGACGAGGCTTCCAGCCTCGTTAGCGGTGAATGGCTGTGCAAATACGTTTGGTGCACAACGAGGCTGGAAGCCTCGTCTACAAAGAAGGAACTCTTATGAGTGTGAAAGTTGTAATTCAGGGTGCCTGTGGGCGCATGGGCAAAGCATTGATTCGTTGTATTTTGGAAGAAAAAGTTCAGGGCTTGGAACTGGTGGGCGCCGTCGACCTTTGGGATGCGGAGCTCGGAAAAGATGCCGGACTGATGGCCGGGACCAAAGAAGCCGGGGTCAAGGTGATCAGTGATCTGGAAGAGGTTGGTCCAGATGCTGATGTGATTATTGATTTTTCTTCGCACTTCGGAACCGCCGGCAACGCACCGCGCATTGCGGAATGGGGTACCGCCTGGGTGATTGGCACAACGGGCCTGAATGAAGAAGAGTTGGCCGCGGTCCATGCGGCGGCGGAAAAAACGCCAGTCATCCTTTCCGGCAACATGAGTATGGGCATTAACCTGCTTTGCCATCTCGTTGAGCTCGGAGCCCAGTCTCTCAAAGGCAAAGGCTACGATGTGGAAGTGCTGGAGAGTCACCATAACCTGAAAAAAGATTCCCCGAGCGGAACGGCCTTGATGTTGGGACAGGCTGCGGCGGATGGCTATGGCTGGAACCTGAAAGAAACCCAGGTGGATGGTCGTACGGGCATGCCGGGCGAGCGTCCTGAACAAGAGATCGGATTTCATGCGATCCGTGGGGGTGACATTGTCGGCGATCATACCGTGATGTTTGCGGGCGTAGGCGAACTGCTGGAGCTGTCGCACCGTGCAACGAGCCGCGATGTTTTTGCTATTGGCGCTCTGCAGGCCGCACTATGGGTCGCAGGTAAGGAAGCCAAGCTCTACACACTGAAAGA
>CAKZQV010000370.1 GCA_937141895.1 uncultured Verrucomicrobiota bacterium | reverse complement strand
GTCTGATGCCAATGATTTCACCTGGGCGTGGTGGGCAAAAAAAGAGCCTGCGTCGCATTCGGATTCGATTATGGTGGGGAACCGCTACGGAAACACCGGTTCTGAAAACCTAGAATTCATTAAACTGACGCCTTCCGCCGCTCAGTTTGCCAATACGGATGACGCAAACGCCATTGAGTTTTACGAATATGATGATATCGCGGCATCCGACTGGCACCATTATGCCATGGTCAAATCAGGAACGAACTATCAGTGGTATGTGGACGGCGCGGCGCAGGGCGTTGCAACGAACTTCAGCTACAGCGAAAATTCCCCGATTCCTTTCCTTATCGGCGGGGATGGCGACAACAAACCGAACGAGCATTTCGAGGGCGGTATTGACGATGTGGTGCTTTACCACCGGGCACTCACTGCCGCAGAGATTATAAATTTGCAGAATGGAATCTATCAGCCGATCATCACCATGGTTGCATTGGACAATCCGGAAAATTGGACCGATGGAGCCACGTGGTCGGACGGCCTGCCGGCCCATATTTCATCGCATTACATTATTCCAGACACTGGAAATCTGCGCAGCGAAAACGGGACATCAACCTTCCCCGGAAGTTCATTATCGGTTGAAGCAGGCGGAAAATTCCAGTTCCGCGGGAAGCAGGAACTGGGAGACGCGACTACGGTGAATTTCCTTTTCGCGGTGGGCGGAACATCCGGAAATCCGGTAAACTTGGCTGCAGGAACCGGAAACAATACGGCGAATGTGCTGCAGGGCACGTTCCAAAACAGCGGCTTCACTGATCTTACCGGATATGGAAGCGCAGATGGACCGCGCAATATTCGGATTGAATCGGTGATCAGCGGCAGCGGCACGCTACACAGTACGGGGACTTCAGCCTACCCGCATACCTGCACCATTGCCCATGCAGACAACACCTTTGTAGGCGTATGGGAAAGCGATATCGGTCTGCTTCTCTTTGAAAATTCCGGTGCGGTTGGCTCAGCTGATATTACGGTGCTCGCAGAAGGCAAACTCGCTATTTCCGATGATTGGAACTCGGATGCTGTTCTGACGGTGGCCGATAGTGCAACGGCTGAAGTGGACCTGGGTTCCAATGATTGGAACGTCTCTACCCTCGTCTTCGGAAGTTCATCTGTTGAGGCTGGTTTGTATACCCCGGCAACGCTCAATGCGTTAGGAGCCCATGACGTCTTTGTTGGGACCGGAACGCTCCGGGTCGGGCCTCCGCCGGTTACTGAGCTGATTGTTGGCTGGGAGCGCTGGGCATCGGACATTTCTGCAGCAACCATCGAAAATGACGGGATTCTAGGCATTGCCTCTAACGGCGCTTTCAGCACCTCGAAATGGGGCGCCAGCACCGATGGTACCTTCGGGTCGTTGTCTTCTCCGGCTGCAAGCTCGGATAATTCGGTGAGCGAGGAGGGCTTGCGCAAGACCGGGGCCTCGGACATCTCGATCGACTTTGCCATTGAGAATACATCCGGCGTTGACGTCGAACTCGGCGCATTTCTCTTTGATGCGATGCTTAAAAGAAACAACGGCGGTCCGCAGCAATGGAGTCTGCAGGTGCTGTCGGGGTCCCTTTCCATCGGCGAAGTGACCGGCGGCGCGCTGGCTTATCAGGCAACGGGTTCAGATCTCGCCGATCATGATATCGATCTTACGGCGCTTGTAGACCACACGCTGGATGCGGGGAGCAATGTGGTGTTCCGTTTGTCGTTCACGGGTGGCGATGGCATTGATAGCTATATGGATGTGGATAATGTGGCCCTCCTGCAAGTGGTCCATACTGAGGCTCCTGAGCTTGATGTCTCGTTCGGCGGTGGCGAACTCACCTTCGACTGGTCGCCGACCGGAACCCACAAGCTTCAGAGCCGCACCAATCTGGTTGAAGGCATCTGGATGGATGTGCCCGGCGGCGATATTCCTCCGGTGCATGTAATTCCAACGAATACTGCGGACTTCTTCCGGTTGGCCGAATAGCAGGAGGGGCTGTGTCGGTTTCAAGAAACCTGCAGCACCTGCTGTTCAGCATCGCGAAGCAGGGTCCTTTTCGATGCATGAGAGCCTGCGCGCCGCTTTCCGTAGCGGGTTTAATTTTGGGTGCGTTTTTTGTGCCCCGAGCGGCCGGCGTTGAGTTGATTGAAGAGAGTGTCATCACCGACGAGGGCCTCTATTTCTGGTATCCCGGTGGGCGGAAAGCCTTTCACTATGCGGCGTCAATCAGTCCGCGCGGCGATTGTTACACGGTGGCGAACGGGTATATCTTCTTCGGATGGTATAAAGGCGGAATGGATGAGCGGGATCTTATGATTTCACGGAAAAAAATCGGTTCGGGAAAATGGGTGACGGTGCAGCT
>CAKZQV010000369.1 GCA_937141895.1 uncultured Verrucomicrobiota bacterium | reverse complement strand
CCAAGGGCTCTTCGGGGAAGTGTCCGGAGAAACTTGAGATTCGGAACCTGAAACTTGAATGGATTCTGGAGGGACAACGGCCCCGCTGTCCGGACAACGAGTCTCCATGGTTCTTACCCGATCCGGCTTCCGATCCAGCAGGGGCTCCGGCTTCCGGAGAAGATCCTCCATCTGCTTCTGCGTTTCAATTCTGGGTCGGACGGGTTTCGGGGGCGGGAGAGAGATGCCTTCGCCATCGGAAGTTCCAATGTCTGGAACTCCATCCGGGGTTTCTAACGATTGGAAACGGAGTGCTTGGTTGAGGGCTTCAACAATGGCATCGCGTAGCTGGTTGGGTTTGCGGAAACGCACTTCCTTTTTAGTCGGGTGCACATTGACGTCAACGAGCGACGGCTCCATGTCGATGAAAAGAAAAACGGCGGGGTAGCGGCCCTTGGCGATGAGCGAATGGTAGGCCTCGTTCAGCGCATGAAAAACCACCGGGGCCGAGGCCGGGCGACCGTTCACAAAAATATACTGATCCTGCCGGTCCTTGCGTCCGGTCTGCGGCAGGCCGGCATAGCCCGTGATGTTGTACTCTGCATCTGAATAGTTGATTTCGAGTAGCTGTTCAAAAAAAGAATGATGGTAGAGCTCGGAAATGCGGTCTTCCATGTTTCCAGACATTGGAAGACTGTACACCATCCGTTCATCCACCTTCAGCGACATGCCAATGTTGGGGTGGGCGAGCGCCATCACCAGAAACAGTTGGCGGATGTGGGAGAGTTCCGTCTGTTCCGCGCGCAGAAATTTTCGGCGCGCCGGCACATTAAAGAAAAGGTTGCGGATTTCGATGCGGGTGCCGACCGGGCTGCCGATGTCATCACAGCTGAGGAATTTCCCACCCGCGATCTGAATTTCAGTTCCGGCCAGATCGTCTTCGGGGCGGGTGATGAGAGTAAAGCGGGAAACGGAAGAAATGGCCGCGAGCGCTTCGCCGCGAAATCCCATGGTGTGGATATTTTCAATGTCCGCCTCAGAGCGGATTTTACTGGTCGCGTGTCGCTCGATCGATAGCAGCGCCTGATCGCGGTTCATGCCGTAGCCATTGTCCGTAATGCTGATCAACTGCCGCCCGCCGCGAATCACTTCCACCTCAATCTGCGTGGCCCCGGCATCCAGCGAATTCTCAAAAAGTTCCTTCATGACCGACGCCGGGCGCTCCACCACCTCACCCGCGGCGATCTTATTGATCACCTGGTCCGGAAGCATCTGAATGACGGGTTTGCTCTGCATCGGCGCAACATAGCAGAAGGGTTCCAGCCATTGGAAGCATGAGCGTGCTGATAAACCATCGGCGAATCCGCATCGAATGCATGGACATGAAGTGAGGCTGGCGCAACGCGACGGCAGCGAAGCGGCAACCAACGAATGAATGGATAGGAACGGAACGACAGAAAAATGGGGGGCAGAAAATAGTACGGCAAAAAAATACCGAGCTCCGCACAAAGAAAGTTATACATCTGCCGGTCATCTTTCTGCCCCCAAAACGACGCTCCCGGATCTTTGCATTCTTTGCGCTCTCTCGTGGCCAACTCCCGTAATACCAACCTGCTCTTCCTGCCTGCGGCCAGCCCTACCTTCACCGACAGAAAATATACAACCCCCGAGGAATGGGGGTTGAATCGGTATTTATGTCTACAATTTTTCTGTCAAAAATAACACGACACCCTCCCCGGTCTTTGATTCGCCGTAGTCCACCGATTGGTCGCGGGCCGCTATCAGTTTTGGAGCATGCAACTTTATGAGACGAATTAAATGCAACAAAAACGATAGGAATTAACCGAAAACTAAAAAGTAGTAAATAGTACTACAAGAAAAGTAAGAATATGGATTGTAATCTGCGCCGCTGCCTCCCAACTTATGCGGAGACTGGTCATTTAATGTGAAATGACGGACATTTTGCTGAGTATCAACCCGCAATACGCGGCGCGACGGGGAAACAGAAATTCGTGAAACTATTAATTTTTAAAAATCTGATAGCCGATATACGCCATATGGCGTACGGAAAAGTACTAATTGTACATTTTAGATACATATATGTATGTATGAGAATTAGCAGATGCACGTCGGGGTCATGGCATGGAGCAGTTGCATGATCAGCAGTAAAAAGATGTCCGACGTTTTGCTGAAGCTCTATGATTTTGAACCGGGGATGAGTTTCCGTAGCCATCTGTTTCAGGTTTTTGATGCCTTCATTCCTGCCACGATTTCGAGTTTTGCGGTGACCAATCTCGAATCCGGACAGATGGAAGTTCAGGAGATTCGGCATCTACGCGCGGGGAAAGTTCTGCCGCTTGATACAGTAAACAGGATCATGAAGCATCACCCGTTTCTGGAGTATTTTCAGGAGAACAGTGCCGGAGCGGTACTCACCATTTCCGATCTCCTGTCGGATTCGGAATGGACCAGAAGCGTGGTATACGAACAGCTGCATCGTCCGCTGGGCACGATGCACGAGGCCAGCATCCGGTTTTATCAGGGGTCCAAATGTATGAGCGTTCATTTTGCCGATCTGGAGCCGCTGGATATGGACAGTCGTCGGCTTCTGACCCTGGTTGCGCCGCATCTAAGCCGCGCGTTTAAAATCTGTAACAAGCAGCAGCAAAGTTCTTTAGAAAAAATACCAGACCATATCGTGACCCTGAATACGGCTGGGCACGTATTGGATTTCCCCCGTCAAAGTCGAGTCCTGTTCGATCACTATTTTCCGAAACCGTCGAATGGGCCTGACTGCGGTCTTCCGGCTCCGGTTGAGCAGTGGCTCCGGAGCATGGCAGGCGCGGCCGCAGGCGTTCGGAGAAAAGCATTTTCTCGACGGGGAATGAACACCCTGGAAGTGAGCCTGCACTGCGGCGAAAACTGTATGTTGTTGATTCTGGAAGAAAAGCGTGTGGTCCGCATGATGGAGGTGTTGCTGGATTATGGATTAACACAACGGCAGGCCGAGGTCATGATCTGGGTCACCCAGGGCAAACAGAACGGTGAAATTGCCACCATCCTGGGGATTCGGCAGGCCACGGTCCGCAAGCATGTGGAACACATACTGCAGAGGCTCCATTGTGAAACGCGCGGGGCCGCAGCACAGCTCGTGATGAATACGATCAGCATGGACCTTCCTCATGCCCAATGCCGTATATGTACAAAGGTGAAATGTGAGGATTGT